>JAEOUI010000259.1 GCA_016839425.1 Promethearchaeota archaeon | reverse complement strand
GAACGAATATATCTCCAAAGATTATGCCTTTGATATTCTTGGAGGGAAAATTTGAGATTAAACTCTTAAAGTTTTTTGTATAATCATCCCAATTTGTCTCTGCTTGTATTAAGGGCATATCCATCATTTTAGCTTGCATTTGAACTAATTCTTTGCTCACGCGGTGAGAATCTACAAGCCCTTTTTCTTTTGAAACGATATTGATCAAGCAAGAAACATCTAAACCCATTTTTATTGCTTTATAACACGCATACCCGCTATCCTTTCCACTGCTCCATGATATAGCATAACTCATATTTTTTAATCCTCTTTTAAATTTGTAATTGTTTCATAATCTTTTTCAATTCTTTTGCAAATTTGTTTCATAGAAATTCGTTTTCTGGACGACAACACGCAAGCAATAGCCGAGCCACCAGCACCTACACCTTCCTTAACCATGCCGTCCTCGTAAGCCCGCAATCCCGAAAACCTTGATTTATCAAAGCAAAGGTTTGCCGCAAATATTGGGGTTCTAGAATTAATTTCATTGACTATTCCTTGAAGATCGGTTTTTTGATCGTTTATTATCCATCTTGTCGTACCTATCGCAATATTTTCAAGAACATCTGGATTAATCTTATTAATGATTGCCAATATTGCCGTCATTTGGGTCCCTCCGGCTAAAATTACTGGTATTCTTGATGCTGCGCCTATTGCAATCCCCGCATGTGCGGGTTGCATTGGATCACCAAAAAATTCTATTGCCTTAAAAGGCTCATTCTTAAAATCGCCTATAGATATTTTTTTTATTTTCATTCCCGAGTTTATTACCTCAAGTTTGAGTTTTCTCGGATTTACGGCCAAGCTACTGCTAATTTTATCCGAAACATCATAGCCCATGCTTAAAAGCATGCCGAGAGCAGTCGTTGTTCCACCCGCAATGCTCTCACCTATTACCAAGTAATCCGCTAAGATGGAAAGGTTTTCCCCTAAAATTTTTGCATTTTCAAAGATTTGGATTGGATTTTTAACTGCTCCTTCTTTTGAAATATCTCCCCCAGTTTTTCCTCCTAAGGTTATATATGGTGCCTGTGGGAAAACATTCACGCCCCCAATCGCAATTAATTTCGGGATATTGCCAAGATCTAAAGCTGCTTTTGTAATCAAGCCTGGAGTTGGAATTCCATCTGGAGTGATTGGGACGCCTTCCAAGCATTTACATTTTCCATAATATAAATATTCTACATCTGCTGCGGGAGTATAATCCGTTATTTCTGGGTCTGCGCCAGCTGCAGATATTCCAGGAATTTTTGCAGTTTCCGTATTCCCTATTACGCAAAGAAATAAAGGTTTCTTTCCTTCTATCTTTTTCTTGAAATTTTTAATATTTTCTTCGTTTCCAATTTCAATTATTTCTTTCATAATCTAGATTTTTTTAAGAATAGTCTTAAAATAAAATATATAATTAAATTTATAGAGTATCGCAAGTTTAATAAGATTTTCCGTAGGGCAATTTATAACGCTTCCCCAAAGATGTAAAAAATATTATATTAGACTTCAGAAACATAGACCAAATTATCCCACAAAGTTTATAAAATGTAATAATTTTATTATTGTAGGACACCTTATCCTATGAGGGATATTATATGAAGAAAAATATAGTAACAGCTCTTGGATTAATTATTTTAATTGGAGTTAGCACTTTTGGATTAGGAATGTTAGTCATGTCCCTAATGGACGAAAAGGATGCTCCAGAAGACTCCTACCTATTTGTGGATTCTATGAATAGAGAAGTATATGTACCAATTTCTCCACAGAGAATTGTATCGATGGCTCCTTCTATTACAGAAACAATTTTCGCACTTGGTGCAGAAGATAAGTTAGTAGGAGTTACTGATTATTGTAATTATCCAGATGAAGCGTTAAATCGATCAAGGTATACAAGCATTGGTGGATATTCAACACCAAATCTCGAAATAATAGCGGAGCTAAACCCCGATCTTATAATCACTCCGAGATGGAACCCAGACATAATAGAGCAGATTGAAGCGCAAGGAATGGCTATAGTTGTCATTTTAGCAGATACTTTAGAAGAGATAATAGATAATGTTGGCGTCATAGCAAATTTAATTGATTTTCGTCAAAGTGGCATTTACTTGACGGGAAATTTGACATATAATATGGAATGCATAACAAACAAAACAGCAACCTTAAATTATACTCAAATTGTTGACTGTTATTTTGAGATATATTGCAGTCCTAAGGTTGCTGGAGCTAAGTCCTATGTACACGACATGATCTTAAAAGCTGGAGCAATAAATATCTTTGGAAATATAAATCAAGAATATTCTACGGTAAGTCACGAACAGATCATTGATGGCGATCCAGATGTAATATTTCTAACTTCGCATTATGCTCCTTCTTATCCGGAACCTATTTGCGAGAGGGATGGATACGATGTTGTTAATGCTTGCATTTACAATAGGATTTATCAATGCGATAATGACATGTATTTGAGACCCGGCCCTCGCATAATAGACGCATTAGAGAACATGACTCGATATCTTTATCCATTCTTGTTTTAAATATAAAAGGAGTGAATGTGTTGAATCAAAAAAAAAACAAAATTGTAAATAAACCTTTTTTTTTAATATCTTTTTTCGCATTACTTGTAATTAGCTTGGTTATTTCCATAATACTTGCGGTTCATATTGGGAGCGTATTCATTGATTTCGATAAGATTATTGGAATCATGTTGAATTCTATAGGTTTTAACATCGAGAAAACTTGGACAAGTGGAGAAGAAAATATAATTCTCATATTAAGACTACCAAGGGTTCTTATGGCAGTATGTGTTGGAGCAATGTTAGCCGTTGCGGGAGTGGTTGCACAAGGTATTTTCAAAAATCCGATCGTGGATCCTTATATCATTGGAATTTCTTCTTCTGCAGGATTTGGGACTGCCTTAAGTGTTGTATTGGGAATTGCAGGATTTTTAAGTGTATTTACCATTCCATTAGTATCTTTTTTATTTTCTTGCTTGGAAGTTTTAATAATATTTAACCTTTCAAAAACAAAATATCACCTTTCAATGTCAGCTTTATTGCTTTCTGGTATAGCACTATCATACTTTTTTGGAGCATTTACGAGCTTTATATTGTATTTTTCCGAAGAGCACGCCCATTATATATTAACTTATATGATGGGTAGTTTCTGGGGTAGTTCTTGGACCGAATTTTTTTTTGTATTTATAATTTTATTGAACGGAACGGTAATTCTCGTGTTTTATGGCAGGGATTTAAACGCAATGGTTTTAGGAGATTCGTCAGCACAATCTCTTGGTATCAATATCGAACGATCAAAACGAGTTACCTTGATTATAATGACGCTACTCACATCAACAACCGTTGCTTTTTGTGGGAGCATTGGATTTGTAGGACTAGTAATTCCCCATTTAATGAGAATGATTGTAGGAAGCGACAACAAGAAACTCTTGATTTTTTCTGCTATAGGTGGAGGATTATTATTAATATGGGCTGACTTAGTAGCAAGAACCATCTTTGCTCCTTTAGAATTACCCGTAGGAATATTGACTTCTTTAATTGGGGGTCCATTTTTTGTCTATATGGTAATAAAAAAGAAGAAAGCAGGAGAGCTCTTATAATGTACAAGTTAAAAATGCGTATTTGAGGTGGAATATCATGATTTCGTGCAAGAATCTAAAGTTTAGCTATAGAACTAAAGATATAATTAACGATATTAGCTTAAATTTTGAGAAAGGCCATTTATATGGAATTATTGGCCCAAATGGATGTGGAAAAACAACTTTTCTAAAATTAATTAGTGGAATTCTCAAAAAGAATTATGGTCAAATATATCTGGAAGAAATAAACTTAAATAAACTATCTATTCGAGAGGTTGCGAAACGCCTCGCAATGGTAGATCAACTAAATTACATAGAATTTGACTATAAAGTTCGTGAAATAATAAAAATGGGAAGATACACTCATATTAATAGGTTTTCATCTGAATCAAATGAAGATAAAGAGATAGTTGAAGAGATTATTAATAAATTAGGTTTATCAGATTTAGCAGATAGAGGTTTTAACCAACTGAGTGGAGGAGAACAACAAAAAGTTGTCATTGCAAGATCCTTGGTTCAAAAGACAAGAATTCTACTCTTGGACGAACCTACCTCCCATCTCGATATAAATTATCAACTTGAATTCATGGAGTTATTTAAACAATATGTTAAAGAAGGTTTGGTTGTTGTGATTGTATTACACGACCTAAATATTTCTGCTCAATTCTGCGATAAGTTGATTTTAATGAATCAAGGAAGGGTTATTGAATTCGGGGATGCAAAGAAAGTCCTAACGAGGGAGAATATAAAAAAGATTTATGGAATTGATGTGATAATTAAGAATAATTTTTACACGAATTCAATCAATATCATTCCAGTGGAATCCAAAAAGTATGCAGAGGAAAATTTATTCAAGCAAGAGCTTGGCTCATCAATTAAAAAAATTCATGTGATTGGTGGGGGTGGATCTACAATAGGATTTCTCCACGATCTAAAAAAATATCGTGTTTCATTAGGTGTCGTAAATGCTTTTGACGACGATTATATTTTGGCAAAAAACTTAGGAATTCAAATTATTAAAGAAGAACCATTTTCAGAAATATCAAAAGAGAATTTTAACAAGTTAAATAAAAAATTAAACGAAGTCGATATAGTCATACTTCCAAATTTACCATTTGGAAAAGGAAATATAAGAAATTTAAAAGCCTTAAATAGTTTTGAAAGAAAAATCATAATTATTGAAGAAACTCCAATAGAAAAAAGAGATTTCACGGGAGGAAATGCTACTTTGCAATATAAAGAGCTGATTAAAAGAAAAAATGTTGTTGTTATTAAAAATCCCAAAAGACTCTCTGAAATAATAAAAATAGAAATTGGTGATTAACTCTTTAAAGTAAGCGAGTTTGTCGATAAAAATATCTTGGATATTAAGAAAAAGTCTCATGGTGGCGAAATTCATGATTTTTCCAATTACAATTTGATCGATTTTAGCACCAACATCAATCATTTGATACCCAAAAATATTTATAAGGATAGCTTTGACGAAATTTCTAATCAAATTGCAAGATATCCCGATTCCAATTCGAATCGATTGAAAAAAACCTTATGTTCGTATTTTAAAGGGAAATTAGAACTAGAAAATATGATAATAACTAATGGTTCGATGGAACTAATCTCTCTATTTGCGGACACCTTCATTCAGAAAAATAACAAAGTAGTGATTTATCAACCAAGTTTTTCTGAATACGAATGGGTCGTAAATAAAAGGAATGGTCGCGTGATCAATATTTTTAGAGATCCATTAAAAGATTTTCAATTAAATCTGACCGAACTTGAAAAATCTCTTTCCTATAAACCAAAATGCGTTTTTATTTGTAATCCAAATAATCCAAATGGATCTTTGGACGATATAAATATGATTGAAAAGTTTATATCTATGGCTGAAGAAGAAAATGTTTTTGTATTCCTCGACGAGGCTTTTATTGATTTTACAGGAGAAAAAAACTCCTTAATAACAAAAACGCATAAATACAATAATTTATTAGTTGCACGCTCGTTTACAAAGTTTTTTGGAATTCCTGGTTTAAGAATTGGTTACGGTGGAGCTAATAGCGAAATTATTAAATTAGTGAAGAAATATCAAATATCTTGGTCAGTTAATTGTTTTGCTCAGAATTTGGCAGAAAAATTGATCAACTCACAAGATCTTATTAATAGGAGCATTAATTTTTTTTTAAACGAGCGAGAATATGTTATAAAAAAACTTAGTAATATAGAAAATCTCAAATTATATCCTTCTGATACGAATTTTATTCTTATAAATACCGAAAAAACGCTTTTAACCTCTCATTTTTTTCTTAATGAATTAATAAAACACGATATGTTAATAAGAAATTGTTCAAATTACGAGGGACTCAATAATTATTATATCAGAATTGCCATAAAGTCAAGATATCATAACGATAAATTGATTGAAAAATTAACCTCTATAATAAAACAGTCAAATTAAAATAATTGATATGAAAAATGCACGAAAAAGGGAGGATGTTGATCAAGAAAGCAATGGTAGCGGGAAAACTTTCTAGCCTTGACGCTTCTTGCAAATACTTGCCGTGCCATAAAAATCTGGAAGATTGTACATTTTGCTATTGTCCGTTTTACCCGTGCAACGATACAAAAACGGGCGGGCACGAAATAATTAGCTCGCGTACAGGTCAGCCCGTTTGGTCCTGTTCTAAATGTACATTTAACCACGAAACTAAAAATGCTGAAAAAATTCTTGATGGATTGATAGAACTCAACGAAGATTTTGACTTGATAAGCAGGAAAAAATTATTATCCCTGAAAAAAAGAATAATCGAAGATAGGTGATTAATCTGAAAAAGTGTAAAATCATAATGGTACAAGGAACAGCCTCTCACGCGGGAAAATCCTTAATGGCAACGGCCTTATGTAGGATTTTTAGCAATATGGGATACAAGGTTGCGCCATTTAAGTCTCAAAACATGTCATTAAATTCTTGTGTGAACGAGACCGGAGAGGAAATTGCACGATCTCAAATAGTTCAAGCAATGGCAGCAAGAGTAAAACCAATAGCAGAGCATAATCCAATATTATTAAAACCTAAAAGTGATAATTCTTCGCAGATTATTTTAATGGGAAAACCACATGCCGATTATACAGTAAAGGAATATTATGGAACATACATCCCTCAATTAATTCCTCATATCCACGAGTCGTTAGAAAAATTACAAAAAAGTAACGATATCATTGTAATTGAAGGAGCGGGAAGCCCCGCAGAAATTAATATTATGGATGGAGAAATTGCTAACATGTTTGTAGCAAAATACTTAAAAGCTCCGGTTTTATTATGTGCTGATATAGATCGGGGTGGAGTCTTTGCTTCAATTTATGGAACGATAAAACTACTCAAGCAAGAGGAGCAAGATTTGATCAAGTTTTTCGTTATAAATAAATTTCGAGGCCATTTAGATCTTTTAACAAGCGG
>JAEOUI010000258.1 GCA_016839425.1 Promethearchaeota archaeon | reverse complement strand
GAAACCGCTCGAGACGCTGGTGTGGCAATCATTGCAGGAGATTCTAAAGTCATGCCTCGAGGAACTTTAAACGAGATAATCATTACAACTACTGGAATTGGAATAAAAAACAAAAATATAAAAATTGAGGATAAAAACCTCAAAATTGGTGATAAAATAATCATTACTGGCTCAATTGGTGATCACGGTACAGCATTAATGGCTTCAAGGGAAGGTTTAAACATAAATACAGACCTCATTTCAGATGTTTCTATATTGACAGCAATTAATGAAAAAATAAAGCCTTTCATTCTTAATAATAAAATCCACGCAATGAAGGACCCAACTAGAGGAGGCATTGCTGCAGCGCTCAATGATTGGGCTAAAAAATCGAATACTAGCGTTCTTATCGAAGAAGAAAAAGTCCCTATAAAAAAGCAAGTACAGGCAATTTGCGACATGCTAGGCCTCGATCCCTACAACATTGCTAGTGAAGGAAGAGCCTTACTTTCAGTCGATCCCGATCGAGCTGACGAGATACTTCAAAAAATTCAAGAAACTTCAATAGGAAAAGAAGCACGGATAATTGGAACGGTTCAAGCCGAGAATCCAGGAAGAGTGTTTTTGAAAACCTTGGTTGGAGGAACTCGTTTTGTCGATATGCCATTAGGGGAACCAATTCCTCGAATTTGTTGAAATAATATTTTCGTTAAATAACAATTAAATTAAGAGTGGAAGAATTAAAGACATATGAATGTTCCTGGAACAAAGATATTAAGAAGCAAGGAATTTACGGATAAGATCATTAAAAATATTATTCAAACTGTTAAAGAAATAGGAAAATCCGTAAAATTCATGCATGTATGTGGAACGCACGAACATACAATTTCGAAATTCGGGTTGCGAACCATCTTACCCGAGCAAGTCGAGATCGTATCGGGACCTGGATGTCCAGTGTGTATATGCCCTGCAGCAGATATAGATAAGGCGATAGAGCTTGGGAAGCGTAAGGATGTAATAATTGCCACATTTGGTGACATGATACGAGTTCCAGCAACTAATATATCGCTTGCTGAACTCAAGGCAAAAGGTGCGGACATACGAATTACATATGGACCTCACGATGCCGTCAAGTTAGCTCGAGAAAATCCAACCAAGGAAGTCGTTTTTTTTGCCATTGGATTTGAAACCACGGTCCCCACAGTGGGATTCGAACTAGAAAACGATCCACCTGAAAACTTTTCGATTATTTGCGCTCATAAGCTCATACCTGCCGCGTTGGAACTATTAATCAGCCAATCGCAACTAAATATCGATGGATTTATCTCTCCAGGTCATGTGGCAACCATCATTGGAATGGAACCGTTCAAAATCTTTTCAGATGCCTATCATGTTCCAAATGTTGTTGCGGGTTTTGAGCCGAACGATGTGTTATTGAGCATTTTGATGCTTCTGAATCAAAAAAGAGACAAAAAACACGAAACTTTAAACGAATACTCCCGCGTGGTAAAAACTGGAGGAAACAAAATCGCCCAGCAAATCATTGAAGATGTATTTGAACCAGTCTCTTCTCCGTGGAGAGGTATTGGGAGGATTCTTGATGGTGGCTTACAAATAAAAAAAAACTACGATCAATTCGATGCTGATAAAAAATTTGATATTAGAATAGAAAAGTCAAAGGACATTCCCCCAGGATGTTCGTGCCATCTTGTAATGATAGGGAAACTAAGTCCTCAAGAATGTAGCTTGTTTAGAAAAACTTGTACCCCGATAAATCCTATTGGACCATGTATGGTCTCTCAGGAGGGGACTTGTAGCATCCATTACAAGTATAATAAATAAACAAACGCAAATTACGGCCAACTTAACACAAAATGATCGTTATTGAATTCAAAACCCGTTTTTTCGTAAATAGTTCCTTTATGACGAACGAACATGCCTTCAGGAAAGCCATTGATAATAACTTCTCTACCTTCTTCAACAATTCCACCAAAAGCTTGAAATTCGATAAACCTATTGATAAGTTCAATCGCCATTTCGATATCAGATTCGGGCACATTTTCAACACAAATATCGGGTCTTCCAAATTTAATCATTCCTTGAGTACCAAACCATCGTAAATCATCTATTTCCGTCTTGTAAATCACGACATGATGCTTTGGAAAAGATTTTCCGTGCTTAAAATATATATCATTCCAGTCTTTAGGATCAAGCCATTTCGTTATAGACATATCTATCACACCCGTAGCGCCTTTTTCAAGTAAACTTTGAATAATACCAATCAAATTTCGCAAATAATTCAAATTCGTATCGTTTTGAATGGTACCAATAATTACTAAACTTGATTTTGAAGGTTTAACATGTTTATCTATATCTATTCCTCGTGATCTCAAGAAATTACAAAAAGAATTTGTAAAGAATTTTTCCAAGTAAGTGGCATGTTTCTCACCCTCGTAGAATCTAAATTCTAAATCAGAAGGTATCTCATCAACCCTGTGCTTGGATTTTGACACTTCAAGATCGTTCTCACAATTAAAAACAATAAAACATAAGAAAGGTTTTCCGCCTGATTGGTAATACTTTCTATCCCAATTTTCAATCATACTTAATAACTAATAATAATTTTTTTTTTAAAATATTACTCTATTCAAAAAAATATATTTAATCTTAG
>JAEOUI010000257.1 GCA_016839425.1 Promethearchaeota archaeon | reverse complement strand
TACATCCTCCCACATCAAACCCTTGTCAT
Source organism: Promethearchaeota archaeon (assembly GCA_016839425.1). The sequence continues at coordinate 5,681 of JAEOUI010000257.1, read as the reverse complement.
AATAGTTTTGTAAGGTTTAAGAAGAAGGGTGTGATAAAACAGGAGCAAAGTCGTTCCTTAAGTATCTATGGAAATATGGATGATGATAATGTATAACTTCAACTTTAATATACTTACTTTTTTTCAATTTTAAATAATTTTCATTTCTTTTAATTGCTAAGATTATATTAAATGTTTTTAAAAGGAATTAGTTTCGTGAAACGAGCATTTCGCGTACTTTCTCAAATACGCAAGTGATATCTGAGCCAATATTTAGATAATACTTTTTCGTCATTTGAGAATTGTCATATATAACTAATAATATTTAATTTGGTTAATTGAAAAAAAAAAATATAGAAATAAATAAATGTATGAGATTATTCAAAATGGGGATAAAAATGGATGAAAAATACGGATATAAAAAACTTTCAATTACATGGAAATTTAAAGATAATTCTATGCCTAATTATATGGATGAAAAGCTTGTCGAGAAATTAGCATATGCTATTCACGAAAAATTGTCCAAGGAAAAAATCGCAGAGGTAAATGGATTTGAAATTGGCCCTGGTCAGATTGATATTTTAATATTTGGCAATAAATCTGATGAAAACACTGATGATGTTTATAAAGAGATACTTGAAATATACAAAAATTGGCAAATACCAATAGGATCTTGTATTACGAAGTTTTATAAAGATAAAAAAATAATTTCAGATGAGATTTCCTAAATTTCAAGTGAAAGAATCTATATTATAATTCCATAATAAAATTCAAATCGGATTCCTCAAAAAAGCAAGCCTAATCTCGTCGATAATAGGTATATCTTCTTCGTAAATGAATATGGGAATTATGGATTTTGTTATTTTAATGGCGGCTTGCTACTCCATTGCAATGGGATTCGATTCTTTGTGTTCTCAAATGAAAAAAATAGGAAAAATTCGCTTTTATCAATATTTTCGTCCATTCTCAAATAAATAAAAAAATGAAGATATAAAAAAGAAATATTGTTTCTTATGAACCACTGATGTTTAACTTTCTCGCTTTTTCTTGCAATGATTGAACTCGCTTTTTTTGCATTTGTTCGTATAGTAGTAAAGCGGGCATTGAAAACGCAAATACAAAAATGGGTACTATGTAAAATAGAGCTAAAGATATCGGATCTGATGACTCATTAGCAAGGGCATCGCTCGTGAACGAAATAAATCCTATTAACGCTCCAAGTCCAGCATAACCTTTTAATAGGTATACAAACCAAGTACCCACACTCATGATTTCAACAGGTAACCCATTTTTCTCTACTTTTGGTTTATTCGAAAATACAATTCCAGATTTTAAAATAACCCATATTGGTACAAAAATCAAAAATCCCAAAAAGATAGTAAGAGGTAAAAGACCAATAGAAGTCATAATATCAGTACGGAACATGTCAGGGGATGTTCTTGCGTATTCAGTCAATACGAGCTCTTGGATTGTCGCATTTTTCGAAATAGAAATACCTACGCTAATGCATAATAGCGTTGGAAATAAAGCCGATATGATTTTAGTGTCGTAATTAGGATCTGGAATCTCTTGAATGCTATAATCCAATTTTTTTCCAAGAAACTTGTAATGTATCACCAAAAATAATTCTGACAATAAAGTACCAACTAATACACCAACTAATGCACAGACAATTACTAAAACAAATAATATTAATACTCCCGTGACGGCTCCAGGTATGGGGATATAAGTAAATAGTGGATCTCCAGAATTGCTACTTGCTAAAGACATTAAAACTGCAAAAATTAGATACATAATCACGCAGATTAATATTTTTATAAATTTATTTATTATTTTTGACATCGTCTACACGCTTTTGTCGTTTAAAATTTAAAAATATAGAGATATAATCTGAGAAGTATTATTTAAACTTGAGTTATTGCGTATTTTAAGATTTATCGAGGGATCTATCTCGAAGTTTTTAAAATAGATGCCAAATAATTGAAAATATTCAAAATCTAGTTTAATTGATGAAATTCATCTTAAACCCATTAAAATTGAAACGAATAAATTTTTTTCGCTTAAAACAGAGATAAACATCATGAATTTTTCTAAAGATATAAGACTTATTGTTAAACGAACATCAAAAGAAAACCCAATAACCATTAGAGAATTGATTGAACATATTGATGCTCGACAAAGAACGATTAATCATTTCTTCTAACAGTAATAATAAAATTATTTCACATTATCTTATTTTCTTTATAAATTAAACTCAACGAAGGGCTTATCGTGTGTGGATCTCAACGATGTCCAAGTCTTTCAACTCGTAATCCAGGCCAACTTTCTTTCGTTTTTGACGTGCTCCCTCTCTAATGACAACGGCGTGCTCAAATAGCTCAAAAAAGGTTTTGTGAATTCTAAGTGCCACATCTTTCACAGTTGCTCCTTCATCAAGAATCAGCGGTTTTTCAGCCACTTTATCAGCATTTTTGGTGTAAATTTTCATTTTTTTCAGGAACGATAAAGCCAATTCGCCAAAATCGGGTGGAAAGGTTTCCTTATGTACACTTGTACCAATTATCCAGGGAAATATGTCAGAATATTTTGTCTTTATTTTTTCGAATACTTCGGAAGTGTGTGGCAAATCTCCTTTCGTGCAGATTATAACAGCTTTACTATATACCACGGCAGGAGTAAGGGCATCTAAAACATCGTCGAGTGAGACATGGCCATATACTTTTACAATTCCGTTCCTTATTCCGTTTGCGTGGACTAAATCGGTGATTCTTTCTGTCAATTCGTTTAAATTGGGGTTCTCCTTCGCTTCCTTCGTGATATAATACACTTGAATGCGATTTGAGCCTGTTTTTTCGATACTAATCGGAGGAGGGTCAACATTCAGGCGAATTTCAGCTTCCTCCAATTCATTTAGCATCAATTCTAATTGAGGCGTGAAATTTCTCGATAAATCAACGATCAAACATAATAAATCAGCGGCACGGACTTGAGCAAGAATCTCCTTGCCGTTCCCAACACCCTTTGATGCCTCCTCCATGAGAGAGGGCATATCAACTATTTGAAATCGTACATTTTTGTAATTATAAATTCCAATTTCGGGTAGTGCCGTGAATTTACCTATTTTTTCCCTGGCAGCACCAGTGAGATAATGAAGCAGGGTCGTCTTTCCTGCCCCAGGTTGATGATAATCGCTTAATAAAATAATTTGAATTCCTTCTTTTTTAATTGAAAAAGGACTGACTGGTTTCGAGGTCTTCGATTTTTGCCGTTTTTCTTCGACTTCACGACGCAATTTCGCTAATCGGGACTTGTTAAGGGCAACTATTTTTTCCGTTGCCTTGTGTTTAGGAACGAGAGACAGGAATTCTTCTAATCGCTTAATTTTTTCTTCTTTTGAACTGGCATCGAGATATTTTTGATAGGCGGCTTGTGCTTCTGAACCGATATTTGACGACATTACAGCCAACTCCTAAATATTATCGATGTAGTATTGTTAAAAAATGCTTCGAAATCTATCCTCGGTTTTTAATCTCAGATCGCCAAGCACTTCGTCAATTCGCTTGGAAAAGCTTTGGAAATACTTATTTTTCTTGCTAAAAATGTCGTAAAAAGAAAATCTATTCAAAAAATATGCATTCATTTTCTCAAGATGCGTTTTTACAATTTGAGTGTCGGTTTCCTTTTCAATGATTGCAAAACTCAATAAAGGCACTTTTTCTTCTATATTATCGCCAAGATCAGGTTTGCTTATCATATGGCAGTATATTACTAGTTTATAGGACGCTAAAGAAACGATATTTATGTCATCCCCAAATACTTCGGTAGTAAAATGTTCCAAGGCGGAAATAAACCCCGCCCGCAAGTTTGAATCGAGCACGTGATCTGACGACGAATAATATTTTCGTTCAATTAAGTTTCTAGGACCAAGATTAATTCCAACTTCTAAAATTGCCAATATCTCGTACCTTTAGTAAATTTTTTGTGATAAAAAAGATAGCTAACATATTCTATAAATAATTCCACCTTCAAAAATTTTAACTTCCCATCCAAACGATTTTTTTCAAGATAGGATTTAAAGATTTAATTGACTTTTGAAGGCTCTATATGTGTTTTGAAGCAAAAAGCTCACCGTTAAGGGCCCCACACCACCAGGTACGGGTGTAATCATTCCGCATTTTTCCAACACATCATTAAAATCGACGTCCCCACATAATTTTCCATCAACACGATTCGTTCCAACATCAACGATAATTGCTCCCTCCTTGACCATTTCTTTTGTTATAAAATTTGGTCTACTAACGCCTACTATGAGTACATCGGCTTGTTTGGTGATAGAACCGAGTTCCTTCGTATAGGAATGGCAGACCGTAACCGTTGCGTTCCTCTTTAATAACATAAAAATTAATGGTTTTCCAACGAGGTTGGACCGATTTACGAGAACAACATGTTTTCCTGCAAGATCAATGTTGTAATGATTTAATAGAGCTACGATACCTTTAGGCGTGCAAGCCGAAAGTTCTTCGTGGTAATCAAAAAGCTTTCCTCTATTGATGGGGTGAAAACCATCTACATCCTTAATATATGAGATTTTTTCTAAGAATTCTTCAGTATTGTCTCGCAAGTTTTGAGGGAGCGGCAATTGGAGCAATATCCCGTGTATATTTTCGTTGTTATTGATCTCTTCTATTTTTTCCAGTAATTTTTCCTTAGATATCGTTTCATCGAACTCGACCATCAGTGATCCAATATTAATTTCTGCGCATTTCTTATGTTTTATGTTCACATACACTTTAGATGCAGGATCTTGCCCGACCAAAATAGTCGCTAATGTCGGACGCATCCCAATTTTATCGAAGGACGAGTCAATTTTTTTTTTCAATTCAGCATTTAAAAAATCCGCTAATTTCTTTCCATCTAAAATCTTTTCCGACATATCAAACACTATTAATAATTATTGATTTTGTAAATATATAAAATAAAATAATGTGAAAAAGAAGGAATTAAATTAATTTTTTCCGCCTTCTATAAACGAAAAAGGCTAAAATTACAACAACACCAAGAATTATGAAAAGCACGATGAGCACGACATAATCAAATTCTACCATCCAGGCATTATCGTTTAAATTTCCCCCGAGTGTGGCGAGCGAATAAACTGCAAATTTCGATCCTGCAATGGTCGATGTTTTGTCTCCGCTTTCAATCGAGTCCGTAAATCCTCCATCTTGAAAGTTTTGATGAGATCGTATCCAACTAATCGTTGAGGAGGCGTGTAAGTCAACAGTGTTCCCATTGTCCTTAAGGATTTTCAACGCTCTTACGCAATAGAAAGTGCTACTGAGAAGAGCACTTTCGGCATTAGAATAGGGAAGATACCCTCCCCGATTTAAACTGTTCGATTCGCTTCCAGAATAGAAAGAAGATAAATAATTTACAACATCTTCTGGACTTACGATTCTATCCATTTCGTCAGCGTTATTTAAGATATAAATGGCGCAATAAGTATTAATAGGAGATGTTTCTGATGTTATGTTTGATCCAGTGAAACCACCGCTTGAAATTAACCTATCTGTTATCCAATCTAAGTGAAAATCATCCACGACATACTCGTTGTCTATGATGGCTTTAACTTCGATTGCGTAATAAGTTGATAGCATGGTAGCCGTATTGCTTGCGTTATCCGGAGAAAAGCCCCCTCCTACTTG
>JAEOUI010000564.1 GCA_016839425.1 Promethearchaeota archaeon | reverse complement strand
GGAAAACCCCGTGTTTCAATTACTCGTAATCAAGATATTAAATCCGCGGTAAGAGTGTGCCTTAATCAGTTAGAAATACCGGATTTAAATGGGAAAAATATATTATTGAAACCAAATGTTGGTAGAGAAACAGATCCAAAATTAGGGATAAATACAAATCCCGAAGTAGTAGAAGCTGTTTTTAATTACTTAGAAGAGCATTTTAAAGCTAATTTTTTCATAGGAGATTCACCTATTATTAATACTGATACGAAGAAAGCTTTTATGCAGTCAGGGTATTCGGAGCTGATAAATAATGAAAATCTCAAGTTTATTGATTTAGATGAGCTTAAGCCTCTAAGGATTGAGATTCCAGAGGCTCGATTATTAAAAGAGATAGAGCTAACTGGTTATTTAAATAAAATCGATTATATTATTTCAATCCCAGTCCTCAAGATGCATATGCACACAGGTGCTTCTTTAGGTTTCAAAAATTTAAAGGGTCTTATCTATAAAAGAAAAAAAATAACACTTCATCATCTCCAAAGTCAAGAATTATTAAATCAGTTCAAATTAAATATAAAAAAAATCAAGGAGCTTGATATTGCTATTGCAGATTTATTCTACGTAATAAAGCCCGATTTGACCGTTATCGATGCATCCTTTGCACAGGAAGGTATGGGACCTTCTTCAGGTGAATGCGTTAAAATGGATACAATTATAGCATCAACGCACCCAATCGCTGCGGATATCGTTTCAATCGCATTAACACAACCTAAATGGTCGCTTTATGATGTACCACACTTAAAATTAATCTCAGAATCAATAAATCCACCAATAAGATCAATCCATGATATTAAAACAATCCCAAAAGATATTGAACCATTTATAACCCCGTTAGAACCTCCACCATCCTCAATTTCGATTAAATATAATAATGTAAATTTAATAGATATTGAATCTTGTTCTGCTTGTTTATCAACTATCTTTAATTTATTGAAGAATAATAAAGAATTTCTGGAAAATAACTTCACTTCGGAAAAACCCTTGAATTTAGCCATCGGGAAAGGATTAAGACAAGAAGATCTTTACGCCAAAACGTATTTAGTAGGGAATTGTACTTATGAACATCGAGAAAAGGGTATTTTTATTAAGGGATGTACCCCCGTAGAATCGACTATTTTAAAAACTATAAAAGAAAATTTATATAAAGAGATTTAAATTTGACTTCCACAATTTGGACAGGATGCTTTAACTTGGATTCCTAACTCTTTTCCACAAAAGGGACAGTAATATATTTTAATCCCTTCAACTTGCCCCGATTTCTCTTCTCGGATTATTTTTTGAGTATCTGGGAGTTGGAATCGACATAATGTACCACAATGAACGCATCTATTTTTTTCACGAGCATAATAATAGTAAATCAACCCGATCCCTGCCGTGAAAATCAATAACATTAAGGCAATGCAAAAATCCAATTTCTCTCTTTTCAATAAAACATTTTGTTGGCAGTTAGGACAATATCCCGTGACTATTGATGAAATTGACATAATAGTTCCTAAAAGATTTTCTCTGATTATTTCTAAGAATTAAGAATTTTTTAATTTGTTTATGGCTTGTTCTAATTCCTTGTAGTGTTCGGGAGAGAATTTTTTAAATACTCTAAACCAATCCAAACCTATCAAAGCTCCCGCAATAAGTCCAGAATAGAATCCAAATAACACGACTTCTTGATAATTAAGTCTAAAAAGCTCCATCGGTAAAAACGAAGATCCATGTACAATTGCATTGATTGAGATATTTGTTAATATAATTCCAAACGGGTAAATTATGATTTTGATAAACCTAAAAAAAGGCAAGTCTTCTCGTTTAAGTTTTGCGAAAATCGAGGAATTATTTTCCTTACTTGTATGATTGCCCAATTCTGGTTTTTTTTCTAAGAATTTAAGATGTAAAATATCCCTCCAATCTCTAAAAATTAGGAAAGATCCAAGAAATAAAAAGGCAAAGATAAAAATTTGAATCATCCCCAATAAAAAGATAAGCTCATCGTG
>JAEOUI010000563.1 GCA_016839425.1 Promethearchaeota archaeon | reverse complement strand
TAAAATCCGTTTTTAAGTAATACTTTACGATAATGACTGGTATTATGAAGAAAAATATAACAGTCAGTATAAATTGATAAATATATTGCCAGAAATCAAGCCATGGATTATAGTTGAAAGCAGGTCCAAAAATCGCATAAAACACCACCAAGTCTTTTGTATATCCGGATTTGTTGGTATACCATAATGCTAAAAACCAATACGCAACAGTAAGCAGACAAACAGAAATTAACACAACAATGCCCTTCTTATCAAACATTGACTTGAATTCACTTTTATTATCTTCCATTATTGGTAAAATTAATTCTCATATTAAACCATTTTTCATACAAGTTTTAAATCACCATTCTTTTTAGAATCTAATGAGCGAAATAAAACGATCCAATTCAAGAAATATTATCATTAGTCTACTAATTTGGGTTATAGTCAATATATTACTTTATCAATTAGTTGTTATCGAATCTACAGAGCACTTTGAGGATTCCCTTGTACCAATTTTTGGGCTTCCCTTCAGAGTACATAATTTTTTCCTATTATACATATGGATGACTGTTTTTGCCATGATTTCCATTCTTATTTTTTCCAGATTGCTCACACCATTTTTTTTGAAGATAAAAAAGATGATTTGGAGAAAATACGAAGATGCTTTCGTAGAGGTTCAAGTTGATCCTTTCAATTTTAAGAAATTCTTGAAGAGAGCAACCTTTGTATTTCTTTTCACATTAGGATTAAGTGCTACATTAAGCGTTTTTAATTTAGTCAATCCCTCTGTTTTTGTTAGCAACGAATTAGCCGCTGACATCGAAAGTCAAAATATTCGGCTGATTTATTCAATGGATGGATACTTTGGAATTATCATGTTTTTATTTCCGATTTCCATTGGAGCGTGGTCCATAGGGTGGTCTTTAGAAGATGCGGGACTAATACACTTTAATTTACCGAAAGGGGATTCTAAATTATTTGATATTGAGCCTATACATCTAAGATATACGAATATAATCAAAGGATATGCTGGTTTTTCAGCGATAATGTACTATATAAGCGCGATAGTATATTACATGACAAATCACCCAGATAGACTTCTAAATATCATAATGCTGTTAATTTTTGGGCTCCTTATTATTGTCTTGATGATCCCTTCTTATTTAGTGTATTGGAAATTGAATAAACGTTTCTTAATAAAAGGATTGAAAGAAATAGAGAGAATAACCGAATTGAATTATAAGAATTAACCTATATTCTTCTACTTAAAAAAATAATATTTGGGTATTACTCTGGTATTAAATCTCGTATTATCTTAACTAGATTGATATATCACTCGAATAGCTGATAAAATTACATCTATAATTAAATAAATTAGAGAGTTAAATGATCAAGGATATAGTCATTATAAAGGATGGAATGCCTCTTTTATGCCAAAATTATAGTGAAAATCCGAGTATTTTTTCAAAAAGCGACAACCTCATAATGTTGTCGGGTTTTTTTTCAGCTATTAATTCTTTTTCTGATCAATTTGATGGCATGGGTTCAGTCAGCGAATTAAAACTTTCAAATGAAAGTGATCTTAGACTCTCTTTTTTACGGGATCCAAGCCTGCCAAACTTGGTATACATGGCAACCTTTGATGAAAACTCAAAAGGAGTTAATGTACAGAGAGTTTTAAGAAGAGTATCCAAGACTTTTTTACAAAAATATAATATTGAAAGTATATTGAAATGGCGTGGTCGCAGGGACACCTTCAAAGCTTTTGAGGAAGTCATCTCTGAGTATGTTGAAGAAGATAAGAACGAAACAGAATCAGGATTCAAGGATAAAATATTGAGCTTATTTGGAAACGTAGAAGAAAAAATTAATAAAGAAAAAAATTCCGAAGTAGTTGAACAAGTGCCAAGGTATTATAATACAGTTCCTAAAAAGAGAATAAGCAGTGGGATCGACATCTTACATTATACTACCGGTCAAAACTCTCCAATAATCTTTAACAGCATTGACAATAAAAAAAACATCAAGCAACTTTCAGAGGAATTAAATATAGATGCTGAAACAGTACATAATGTTTGCAAGAATTTATTAAAAATGGGATTTATTGAACTGTAATCTCAACTCTTTATATAGATTCTTCAGAACAATGTCCCAGTATTATTAATGGAAATCCTATTCTAAGTCTTCTTTCTTCTTTGAGCTTGTTTCTTCCTTTTCTTTTCTTTTTCATCGATTTCTTGTCGTAGTTCTTCTAATTGTTGCTCTGCATCCTTAAGCGCTTGGAATTTAAAGCTCCCTGCAATCTTTGACTCTTCCTTTTCTCCCGTTTTTGATACTTTTTCAAAGGATATAGAGACAGGATTATCTTGACTCAGGGCTAAATTAACAAAATTAATGAATCCTATGTGCTTAGATGGAGCAAGATTGAATTTGATGTTCACATCTTTTCCTTTCTTCGTTTTCGTTTTTAGAACTAATCTTAACTTCACGTGGTTTCCTATCTCTTATATGATTTATTAGAATTAATATATTAAAATAAGCTAAACCTAAAAATAATTATTATATTAAAATAAATTATTATCATAAAAAAGTTAACATAAACAGGTAATTCAAAATGTCTTCAGTAAAATTATTCCCCTATAAGATTTACAAGGGCCAGTGGTTTCGAGCGAAAGATTTAACCGATAGTGATATTGCTGTAATTGTTGACACGGATTCGGATATCATCTGGTATTTTGAAGGAGATAAAAGCTCAGCACGAATGAGAAGCCACGCACGAGAAATCTTGGGACAGCTTAAGAAAAAATATGTTAAATACACCTTTAAGCGGGTTTCTCCTAACACTCCTGAACCAATTTTAATCAAACTCGACGATCTAAAGAAAGAGAGTTTTAAAGGAAATCTTCCAGGGGTAAAATTAGGATTGAGGGACTTTTCAAGATTATTTTATATTCTAGGGATTATTGCTGGAGGATTATTAGCTTTTTCATTCATTTATTTGCTCACAGCTCTTGGATGGGCTCAAGATACTGAAACATATGCACATTCTCATTATATTGTAAATTATATAAGTCTAACTTCTTATTTTGACATTGTGAGTTTTTCAGCATTATTTGCTTTCATATTAGCTGTAATTTCAGCATTTTTTGGGGCGATCATCCAGAAGAAAGCATTTAGCATTTTGATTACTATAACTGCAGCAATCAGCTTTTTTGCTTTCTTCATTTTGAGAATTTGGGATGTAATGATCTTTTTCGAGCAGGTTGGGAATATTGTATTCCTAAGGGAGGATACAATATACTTGTATCTCTTGATAGTAAGTATTCTGGAAGTATTAGGTATTTTATTTGCTTTTTATGGTGCAATAACAGGTTTTAAAGGTTTAAAAACCATAGAACTGATTGAACCTAAAGAAGAGCCTTCAACATCTGAAAAAAAGCCTGAATCTGAGCCTAAAAAATCAAAAGTTAAAAGTTTACCTAAGAAGAAAGAGACCCCTCAGACAACAGAAAGTGAACCTGAAGTGAAAAAATCCTCCCAGACAATGGTAAAAAAGCCTCCTGTTAAAAGAACTACTAAAAAACCTTCGGTTAAAAAAACAACGAAAAACCCATCTAAAGAAGATAAATAAACATGGCTTCAAAATTAAGAGTTCGTTATATCTTTCGTCCTCTGGTGAAAGTTGTTGCAAAAGGTTTAAGTAAGTTAGGTCTAAAAAATCCTAATTTTGCTACCATCATCATGTTGGTTTTTTCAGGACTTGCTTCCATTTTTTTGATCTTTTTTGAAAATTTGTTTCTCTTTGGCATTCTCGTATTTTGTTGTGGATTTTTTGACGGCGTTGATGGTGCAATTGCAAGGCTAAATAATAGGAGTTCAAAAATAGGGGGATTCTTTGATTCCACAATGGATAGAATATCTGAATTCATCATATTTATCGGTTTGTTATTCTATTGTTGGAAT
>JAEOUI010000509.1 GCA_016839425.1 Promethearchaeota archaeon | reverse complement strand
TTCTAATTTTTTTGGATAAAAAGAACCGATCCAATCCTTATAATCCCATCCAGCACATCCGACATGAATCTTTACCATAAAAACATATATAATATTTAAGAAAAAATATAAATTATTTGCGGAAAATTTTGTGCTCCTTATGAGCAAGGTTGAAATTAGATTATGGAATTGAGTAAACAAGAAAGAGAAATTTTAGATGGTGAAAAAGGTAGAGTATGGCAAAAAATAATGGATTCTATCTATCGTTATGGTGAATTTTTTGAAGCAAAAAAACTCATACCTCTTGAAAATAAAGGACATATGGTGCTATCTGCGGGTGCGTTGATTTTTACTCCCTACTTTAAGATGTTAGATGAAGTAATTGCTGAAGGTATAAAATGTAAGTATCCCTTTTCAGCAGATCCACGTCCTATTGATAATGATAATGTCAAGTCTAATATTTTACAGAGAATTGTAGCTAAAGTTGCTTTTATGTTCCAAAAACGATTAGAATCACAGTATAGACAACTTGGTATTCAAGATGAGTATTCCTATTCTTGCGCTTGCTATTTGCCTCAAAATGATAATATTCCTAAAAAAGGGGAAATTATAGCATGGGCGGAATCATCGGCCGTTGTATTTGCAAATTCTATAATAGGTGCCAGAACTAATCGAAATTCCAGCGGAATTGAAATATTAATGAATTTACTCGGAAAGACTCCATTATTTGGTTTATTGACTGACGAAGGAAGGAAAGCCACTTGGAAAATTGAAGTTAAATGTAGATCTAAACCGAATGCTCAAATACTGGGTTCTGCCATAGGTTTAAAAGTAAATAATGAAGTGCCATTTATAATAGGATTGGATAAGTTTTTTGATAATCAATTAAATGAAGAGGCAATTGATTTTTTAAAAGATATGGGTGCTGCTGCAGCTTCAAATGGAGCGGTTGGATTATATCATGTTGAAAATATCACGCCTGAAGCAAAAGAGATGGGGAATACCCTATTAGTTAAAAATTATCAGACTTATATTATTGATGAGAAGGAGCTCGACCGAATTTATAATTCCTATCCTGTCATTTGGAGAAGAAACTATAAAAAACCAAAGAAGTGTTTTATTGGTTGCCCTCATCTCTCATTGAATCAATTAAGAGAGTGGTCGGAGAAGATATGGAATGCCGTTGGTGTTGAGGGCGTTAAAACAGAGGTAGTTCTGCTTTCGGGAAAAAAGGTCTTGGATGAATTTAAAAAAGATAAAATATCTTATGAAAGGCTTATGAAGACTGGGGTAAAACTAAGCTGTATTTGTCCTTTCACTTTCATGTCGAATCCATTTTGGAATAAAAAACCGATAGTAACTAATTCAAATAAGCTAAGAACTTATACCTCATGTAGATTTTTTCGAGATGATAAAATATTGGAAATAATTAAAACTGGCTTAATACACGAGGAGTAAAAAATGGTTAAGACTTTTAAAGGAAGAATATTAATTTCAGGAAATATAAAAGGAAAAGCTATTGTATCAAGAGAGGGCTTAAATCCATTAGCAGCATGGAAAGACGCTTTGGTAGGAAAAAGAAAAGCAATTTGTGGAGATCAAAACAATAAAGATCTATATAGAAAAGTAATTAGTAAAAAGATCATCTGTTTGCCTAACATTATCGGTTCTACTTCTGCTGGGTTAATAATACAGACTGCTACAGAACGAGGGCTGGGCCCATTAGCTTTTCTATTTTCAAAACATATTGATTCCTTAGCAGCATCAGGAATTATTCTCACAGATATTTGGAATGGGAAAAAAATCATTACGATAGATAATCTAGGGGATGAATTTCTTAATTATGTTAAGGATGATATGGAAATTACAGTAAATGAAGATGGCACCGTAAGCGTTATTTAGATATGAGAGCTCATAAAAGCATAAATAATTTTGTAAATGATGAGGCTTCCTATGACAAGAATTTTTAGGCCATGCTTATTCTGGTCATAATCCTCTAGTTTTATAATGTATACAGTATATAGTCATAAATAAATTTTTAAGACACAATTACCATGGTATTAGTGTATTATATATTAACAATCAAATGGGCGTGTAATTGATGACGATACAAACAGATGATATGAAAAAGACCTTTCTGAGAGAGAATTGGAAGGAATCATCAATAGAACGCCATGATTTATATAATTTTGAATCAAAAATAGATTATTTCATAGACAGAAGCCCAAAAGATAAAAAAAATTCGTATCTTTTAGAAGCATTCTTCTTTATTCCTGGAAGCCTTCAAATAAATAAGGAGAGCTACTCGAAGGAACAGTTTTTTTTAGATTTAAACAATCGGATAAGGTTTAAAACACCTCAAATGTCAGTTCAAGGATTATTAGATGAAAAAAACGATTTATCTCCAATAAATGTCATTTTTGAGAAACTGAAGTTATTAGAATATGGTAGAAAAGAAGTAGAAATTGTTATTGAACGTGAAATTAGGCTTCTTGCGTGTATTGTGAAGGTTACTTTGAGAGATCAATTCAGTTATCTTTTCAGTAACTTTCAAAAGATAAAAAAACAATTTGATATAGATAACCGTTTAGAAAAATTCTTGATATCGATTGAAAATTTGGAGGAAAAGATAGCTTGCTTAAGAGAGCTAATTCTTTTTTCACAAATATCTTATAATCTAAAAGAAGCCTTCAATTTCGCAGATGAATATATTAGTTTACAGATAAAAACATGGATTGCCAAGGCTATTCAAATCTTAGAAAATCGGATTGATAATCAAAATCGCTTAAAAATGATTTCGATAATTGATAAAGAGCAAGAGTTTCGCAAAAGTATTAATAGCAAGTTAATTCTTGAAGACAACTCAAACAACGAAGGTTTTTCTTACAGTGAAAGCATTTTAAAAAAGTATTTGCAAGGGGTGCTTTATTTAGATAAAAAAAAGAAAAATCCCAAATCATCATCTCTCGAAATTTTATACTCTGTAGCTGCGGGACTTGCAATGTTTTTTTCATTATTCATTGGGTTTCTTTTCTTATCCGATTTTGCACAAGATTCCTTGCCCTTTATAATTGGAGCGGTCGTAATTTACATGCTGAAAGACAGAATCAAGGATAATATTCGCAGCATTTCGCAAAAAGCTGTAGGAGAGTATTTTCCTTTTAAACGAGTTGAGATAATTGATGAATTCTATCAGAAAACAATTGGAGAAATCAGAGAAAAAGTGAATTTTCTGAAAGATAGGGATATCCCCCCAGAAATCTTGAATATTCGATCTTCTAGTAATCAAAGCCCCCTCGAAAAGGAAGGAAAACCAGAGGTAGTTCTTCAATACAAGCAAATAATAACACTTTTTAATGAGGAGATGGATAAAATTCATACAAGAAAAAAGGACCTCTCAAACATCATCCGATTTAACATTAAAGAATTTTTACGCTATGCTGATGATCCAAT
>JAEOUI010000256.1 GCA_016839425.1 Promethearchaeota archaeon | reverse complement strand
GTAAACTCTATTTTTTTATTTTCTATGGCTTGAAATAAAATTTCTCGCCAAATAATTTCTTTTTTAGTCATATTTCGCTTTTTATAATAAATTTATAAGCTCATTTCTATATTATTAGAAACAAGATTGTTTGTCAACCCATTTAGGTAATCTACACACACATTTTGCACTTTTCGTTGCTAACTAAAAACCGCCAATCCGCTAATTTGCGGAGGCGATTTTTCGAGGCCTCTCGGTCTCTTGAGCTACACTCAAGAAAATTATACAATAAATTCTATCTTAAGTTTGCACCTAAAAATAGAAGCAATTTTCTGAAGAGTATCAGTAGTAAAATTCTGTTCTCCAGCTTCCATCCTGGCAATATCGCTTTGTTTCGTGCCTAATTTTTTTGCTAACTCTGATTGAGTTAGCCCCTTCTTTTTCCTTAATTGCAAAATCTGATAGGCAATTTCTAATTGCTTATCATATTCGTCATAATACTTTCTTATTTGAGGATCCCTTAATTTTTTATTAAGGTATTCCTGAAAATCCACTGATTTTTTAATATTTTTCTTAAGATATATTGTCAAGAGCTTTAGTTTATTTTTTCAGATCTTCCATTTTTATAAATTTGTTTTTCCTTTAAAATTTTACAATAAAATCACCGCATTTTTCACACAATTCCACTTTAGGGAAAAATCCAATACTAGCAATAATTGGTTTTCCTTTAATTTTTTTCTTACATAAATCGCATTTGGTTATGATCATACATTTTTATTATAGCTCAGTAGAAATTGACGTCAAATAATAGCTCGTGAACGATGTTATTTATCCGTCCGAAGTTCCGATTTATCGGAACGAATGAGAAAAACCAAGATTATGGAAAATAATGAGGTTTTCGTACCGAATTTGGATGGGTTTAAATAAAAAAAGAGGTAGAGCAACTATTTAGTTGATACCATTTTTTATCTTTACTCTATGTCAATCACATAGTAAGGCATTCCACCAGGAAGTGCCCCCCACATTTCACGGGGCAACTGGCATTTAACGATTTTCAAACCTATACCCATACAGAAAAGTTGTTCCATATGTTGATGGAATCCGGTCCACTGGACACCGTTATCTTGGTTACAAGCGTTCAAAAAAGAACAACCACCCCCCTTATTCCTACGAAACTGGTGCGGTAAAGCCTTCAGCCATCCAGTTACTTTCTCTCGTTTTTCTTCTAAGCGAGCCGGATGAAATCCGAACTTATTGATAACTCCTTCTACTATCACCGCATCATTAGGTATATCGCCATGTCCCTTCATCTCTTCCTTTCTATATAAACAGTCATTAAATGCTTCCTCAACTTCTTTCTGGTCTATTATTAATTCATTCATTTCTACTACCTCCTGTCTAAATTATACACTAAATTATCATTTTGTCAATGTTGATGTAATGGTTCAATAGCTTGGCAACATAAAACCCGAGGCAATACTTCGGCAAACTAAGCACAAGACTGCATCGGGCAGCATCAGGCAAAGTCGGTCTAGAACCGAGATTTTAAAGGAAGATTAAGCGATTTTCGGAGTGTCTCACCGACCCCTCTCGGTCAGGGTGTTATATTTTATAATCTATCATGAATGTAAAATCGGCCATAACTTTTCACCTAAGGATATCCTTTCGGCAAGATATTTCGTAATTTTACAATTCCTTTTATGTATTCCCATTAAACTTCCCGTTTCATTAACTACTTGCCCCAAACAACCACCAGCACAATAGTAAATAAATTTACAGTTTTTACAAGGATCCTTTTTTAGATTCTCAACACATCTTGACCTAATTTTAGAAATTTTTTCTTCGTCGTAAATAATTCTATCTTCTTTTGGAATATATTTTCCATAGATTAGTTGTTGTAAAGGACCCGGTAAATAATCTGGGCCGAATTGAGCGAAATCACAGCAAGAAACATATCCATCAGTAGTTAGATGAGGGTAAGGAATACAGGCCCGACAAGCATATCTTGTCTTTTCATCAAAATTAGCAATATATAAACTATTGTAGAAAATTCCTATTCTTTTCGCTTGATTATGAGCAATAAGGAAGTTTTTAGCGAATTCTATTGGATGCCATTGAAATATTTTATTATTAGACTCACTATCAATCGGTAGAGCTGCTGGATGAACATTAATATATTTTATTCCAAGATTTTTAAAATAATCCACTATTTCTGTTTGTTTATAAATTGTTAAAGGAGTTAGGGTCGCTCTAATACCTACTTGTATATTCTTTTTTTTCGCAAAAAACTTTATATTATCCTCAACTATTTTTGATATTGGATTCCCATTAATCATTGGCCTTTGAATATTCTGAAACTCTGGAGGCCCATCACAAGAAATCCATAGAATATCAATATTTTCACTAATCCATTCTGCAATCTTTCTTGAGAAATAACCATTCGTCTGCAACTCTGTTTTTAAATTATTTCCGGCTAATTTATAGGCGTAATCCTTTATTTTTTTCATTAAATTAATTTCTATTGTCGGCTCTCCAGTAGCATAAAATCTTATCTGTCTGCTTGAATAATCTCTAAAAAAATCGTTAAGGCCCCTTTTAGCAAAATTGAAATCCAAAATCTGATGTTCCTTTCTAAAATTAGATTTTTTAGTGTAGCAATATTTACACCTTAAATTACATTTCGTTGTTAAGAAAAAAGAAATCTGTTGCTTTCTTACATGAGCCATATATTAAACATCTAATTTAATTATAATTTTTTGCTTTCCATCCTCTGCAATTTTTTCTTTAATACTTATTTCACCTATTTCTTTTGTATTTCTAACATGCAAACCACCGCAAGGGATAGGCAGATAATTCCCTGCTTGACACCATCTAAAACCTTTTCTTTTTTTATCTTCATAGGTCTTAATTTCAACACCAGACTTTATGTCTTTATTGGCCTGTTCAACCACTTGTTCTATTGTCTCATCTGGAATTTCATTTTTAAAGATAAGAAAAGCTTCTTTTGCTTTCACAATACCAGCTACTGCCCGTTCTTTAAACTTTAAGTCAAATACTCCAGCAAGCAAATGCAAGGCAGAATGCAGTTTCATAGCATTCAATCTGTATTTCCAATCTAAGGTAAGCTTAATCTCATCTCCAACTTTAAAAGGATTATACTTAGGAATAATATGCCAAATTTCATCGCCTTCTTTTTTGGAGCCGGCAATTTTAATATCTTTTATCTTGCCGAAATCCCCTGGTTCAGTATTAGTTTGAGGAATAAAAATTGTTTTATCTAATAAAATCTTATTTCCTTCAACTTTTACAACTTTTGCCCTTGTCTCGGTCTTGTATTGATCGTTATAATAAATTAATTCTGTCATTCTTTTATCTTAACAAAAAACCGCCATTTTGGCGATTTTTGAGGCCTCTCGGTCTCTTGAACCGCGCTCAAGGGGGCAGG
>JAEOUI010000255.1 GCA_016839425.1 Promethearchaeota archaeon | reverse complement strand
ATCCCTACTTTATCGATTGCGATACCGATGATGCTTCCAGAATCTTGCAGGTCTTTCTTAAATTCGTTAATTACAAAAACACCATTTTTTTTCTCTAATTTTAGAAAAAGATGGAAAATATTTAAGATTAATAATAAAAATTTTCAAGAATAATAGGTTTTTTTTGTAATTCCTAAACAAATAAGGATAATGAAGATAATCTAAAATAAAAAGAAAAATTATTTTTAATTATTCATAAATGATTTTTATTTTTTCTCTTTCGTTCCCCATTTTGATAATTTTATATAACGACGAAAGTTTCGTTCTCTTGCGCTCGGAGTAAACAATTTTAACATGACTCTACCAAATCTACCAGGCATCACCATCATTTTTTTCTTTTTTAATGCTTCGTAAGCTTCTTTCGCTACAAAATCAGGATTATGGGCAATTTTATTATCTTTATCAAAAGTAGTTAAATTGTCCATCTTGGCAGCATGCTGAAATCCTGTACGAGTTGGGGGGGGTAATAATACTGTTATATTTACATCTATCCCAAGATCTTTCAATTCTTCATTTATTGCGATTCCATAATATAAAACGAAAGCCTTCGCAGCACTGTAGGCTGCAGATTTAGGAGTAGGCCCTAATCCCCCTTGTGAAGACGTTACTAATATTTTTCCTCGATTTTTAGCAACCATGTCTTTCAAATAATATCGCGTCAAAAAATAGTTTGTAATTACCAGTAAATTAAGCATGTTCATATCACGTTCGATTTCAAATTCGTGATACCACCCAAAAGCTCCGTAACCTGCATTATTACACAAAATTTCTATATCATATCCATTTTGAGTGGTAAAATCGTATAGTTCCTTCGCAGCATCTTGAACGCCAAGATCTTGTTGATGATATATTATTTCAGCATTAGGCAAATTTTTATCAAACCATGCTTTAGCACGATCTAATTCATCTTGAGGTTTAGCAACAATAATGACACCATATCCATCCTTTATTAATAATTTAGTGAGTTCCATACCAATTCCACTAGAACCCCCTGTTACTAAAGCAAATTTTTTTTCTTCTTGATTATTTTCCATTTTTTTTCCTCGATTCATATATTATTTACAATTAAATTTTAAAAGAAATTAACCCCCTGTTAAAGGTTGTATTTTAGAAGGGTTATTAAAAGATTTTTTAAGTTGGGTTATTTGTTGTTTTATGTATTCATTTTCCAATGGTTCTGGTACTCCTTTAGAAATAACTAAATCCGGCACGGCAAAATCAAGGTTTAATTGCTCTAGAGTTTCCTTTTTCGGAATCCCATTTTTCTGATATCCCATTTCTTCGTAATAATATTGAGCAAGAGGTTCCAAGTCGTAAGATTTATCTTTTAGTGGCCCTTTAGCTAAAGGAGGAGAACCAATTGCCCGTTGTGGCATGTAGTGACGAATTGCCCCCTCACGAGCATTAAACATTTGACGAAGGGTTTGAATTCTATATCCTGTTTCTATTGCTTCATCGAGAGAAACATCCCACCCGGTTATAGTTTGAATAATTTCTAAATAAGGATAAGCACCCATATTCAGAGAAAGGATGCACAAACCTTTTGCTTGTATTGTTTGTTTGATTTTCGCAATTGTGGCCTGATGTTTTCCCAAATCATGTTCGTCATTAACCTCAAAAGTACCTAATCCCTCAAGAAAATATTTTATGCCCAACTTATCCATGCTAAGTGAAGATGCTGTATGGCGTCCAGGTGTCGGATCAGCAATATAGGTTAATGCCAAGGTGGGATCCTGCCTTGAATCATGCATTGGAATTTCTTGACCATTTGCGTGAATAGCATATTCCTTTGAACCGGGTATTTTTTCAGAAGCGACTTTCACGCCATCGGCTAAAATATCACCTATTCCTTCACGATGAATCATCATTTCAAGAAGTTGTAGTAAATAAGAATTATCTCCCCATCTTGGTAAAAATCCTTCAGGATAGGCTTTGCACTTGAAATCTTTTTCGGTTAACAATCCATGTTCACAACATTCATAAACAAAGGCAATAACAACTCCC
This sequence comes from Promethearchaeota archaeon, assembly GCA_016839425.1. Next base: position 896 of record JAEOUI010000255.1, on the reverse strand, counting down.
GCGGAAATAGTATCCATACAGGCACGATTAAGCAATTCATTTGCTTTTAAAAGGAGGTCCAGATCATGATTTAAGATTAAACATCCTAAGGAGGCACAAGTTTCATATTCAGGTCGATGAGTTTCTTTTTCAGGATATGGTAATTCGTCATATTCCAGAATTGCCCCACATCGAGCCGGACAAGTATAACAACCATATGGTGTCTTCATCAATTTCTTTATTTTTTTACCGCCAATTTTTTTTGCTTTTTTCATTGGAAAATCTTTATATCCTATTCCCTTGAAATTTTTAACGGGAGAGTCTCCTATTTGAGCAGATACTAAATTAGCGGAGGTGGTTCCTAATTGAGTAGATGAAAACATTTGAATAATTGTTTTAGCCATTCCAGGAGAGTCAAAAGAGCCAGTATCCATTTTCATCATACGCATTAATGGTGCAAGGGACCCCATACTCCCTATAATTCTTGTCATGAATCCTTTTTTCGCCATTTCCTTAAACTTGGAATTGTACTGTTTTATATGATTCATTAACCCCGCTTTATCATGTAATTCTATTTTTCTACTTGTTTTACTTTTGCGTGCACATACTGCTTTCAGGTTCTTTGAACCCATTACCGCCCCAAGACCGCTTCGTCCAGCAATTCTTCCTGAATCATTAATTACTCCTGAGATTAATGAGAGATTTTCACCCGCAGGGCCAATACAAGCAACTTTAACTCGTGGACCATGTATTTTTTCGATAGCTTTTTCCGTTTCCACACCATCTTTTCCCCAAAGCTCAGAAGCATCAAGTAATTTAATATCGTTTCCATCAATAAATAAATAAGTTGGTTTTTCGGCTTTTCCTTTAAAAAAGATTGCATCAAAACCTACTTTCTTAATTTCGGGACCAAATGT
>JAEOUI010000254.1 GCA_016839425.1 Promethearchaeota archaeon | reverse complement strand
GCTAATTTCATCGGGTAGGTTCTTGATATGAAGGCTCGAAAGGTAGAGCTCCTCGAGACTTCTAAACTGAAGTATTTCAATCGGAAAACCCTTTAAAATAGTGGAACTTTTACTTAAGGAATAAATCGAAAGGTTCAAGAATGTTATTTTTCCTTTTATTGATCTATATCCAAAAGAAAGCTTTTTTGGATAAATGGATTGAGAACAATTTGGTATCGAGAAGCCTAATCTTTTTTCTAAAAATCCTAAACAATAAAAATCTTCAGGAACGAGTAAATCCCCTCCATGTTCTAACATTTTAACTTCTTTTTTTGAGTTAGATTTGCTCCGTGCGTTCGAAATAAAATAATTGAAAAAAGATAAAATAAGATCTTTCAAATCTGGATTGTTTCCTTCTCGAAGTTTCTTGATAAGTGGTGGTTGTTGAGCAATATAAATCGCCAGATAAAGTTTTGTTGTATTTTTCCCAATCGCTTTAGAGTGAGTCAAGAAGCACTTTTCATCAATCTGTACGCCAAGAACATCAATCCATTTAATTTTTTGCTGCTTTAGCCTTAAAAAATTGTCATCTACTCTAATATTAAGTTTTCTTAAATAGTAATGTAAATTATTATATCTACCAGAAACATGTTGTTTATAATCTTCCGATTTGTTTTCTAAATGTAATTTTAGAAATTTATCAACAATCTCTTCCATAAAATTTCTTACACTCGAATTAACTGTTTTTGAGGTGGATTACTGCAAGATGATAAAAAGATTTTTTTTATTAAAAAGATGACTATTTCATTTTTATTTTATGTTTTTAGATTTCTATAAAAAAGATTTATTCAATTAATATTTATAATTTAAACGGAGATTCTTTATCAAATATTTGCTAGAGGACTTATTAAAAAAGTAAAATAAAAAAAGATTTTTAAAGATAAAGGCGTTTCCCACAGGCAGTACAGAATTTAGAGTCCCACGAAAGAGCCTGATTACAATGAGGACAATTAATTTCATTTTTTTCGTTATTAATCGAATTACTTTCAATCTCTCTTGCTTCAACTGAACTAGGTGTAGATTCCGCTTTTAAACTCGATATTTGAAGAGAAGTTTTGGGTATAATTGTAGATTTCGTTGGCCCGGGTTGAATATTACTCATTGGTTGTCCACATTCCGTGCAAAATCTCTGATTAGGTATTTGAGGTTTTCCACATTTAGAACAATTAATTAAGGTTTTATCATCCTGCATTTGATGAGTAATAGTTGGAAGATTGATTGTATCTACGAGTTGCAAGTCCTTATTTTGATCAAGATTTATATCGCAAATTTTTTCGGCATATTCTTTATTTAAAAACTTGAACTCTAGTAATTCTTCTGGACGATTCTCTTCTAAAGATAAAGCGCGTAATTGAACGAATTTATCAATGTCGACTTTCTTTCTCATTCTAGTTTTATAGTGTATAAATGTAACTGAAAAAGAAACGATCACGAGCCCTAAACCCATTACAATGGAATATGTCAAAAATGCGATTATGAATAGAAAAAGCAAGGATAGAGAAGTAGGAACAATTACTTTTACAGTTTCAATCGATTTATCTATCTTGCTGTTTTTTGAACATTTTTCGCATACAGGCAAGTGAATGTGATAATCCTTTCGCTCTCTTTTCGAAAAACTAAAGTGTCCGAGGATTGTTTTTTTTATCGAATTTTTAGTTTCTTTTCCACAGGCAATGCATACTTTTGGCAAATATACTTCGCGAACTCCATAAAACTGTGCTGTTCTATCTTTAAAGACTAATTGTTGTTCTGTCATTTACATTGAACCTCCGCATTTCGTGCAAAAACTATTACCTAATTCGTTTTCGCCTCCACAAGAATGACATATCTTCTTTGATTGGAGTGTTCCTGAACTCATGGTCGGCTTTTGGGCGTAAATCGAAGGATTATAAGGTGACACATATGGTCTTAATTGCATTTGTGATTTATAATCTACATGAACGCCATTATATGCTTCGAGATATCCCTTTGCCTTGATGGATCCATTGACTTTCTTTCGAGATTTTTCGGCTGTCTTTTTATATTTAAGAGAAGCATAAATCGTATAAGGTACTATGGCAATTAAAAGCACGATTCCGATTATATTGAACACTATTGTAAATAGCGAAGATCGCGGATCTAAGGGATCCAAGCCAAGAGAGACTTCGAGTCCATCAAGGGTTCCATCGTCGTCCGAATCGGGATCCAATAACCCCGTTCCGTATTTGACCTCATCTCCGTCCAACAATCCGTCGTCATCGGAATCGGGATCCAAAGGATCAGATATGCCATAGAATTCTTCCCCATCTAGTAATCCATCATTATCACAATCTGGATCGTTTGGATCAAGCCCATAAAGGATTTCGATGTTATCTTCAAGTAAATCCATATCGAAATCTACACCATGTATCATATCTATTGTTATTATTTGGTCTCCTTCAACTCTTCCTTGTATTCTATAATAATAAATACGAGAGGCACCAGATAGCGTGTATGTATTTGAATACCTGCCAAAACCTGTGGCAGTAGTACTCGTGTCATAAAGGTCCATAGAGCCAGAAATTGCAGCGCCAGTACTCGTTTCACCATAGAATGTGATATTGAGGGATAAAAGATTCCCAGTTCCATATAAATCGAAATTAGAATTAATATAAGTGTTTGATCCCACATGATTCAGATAACTTGGTGAAGTTATTATGACAGATTCCCCAGAATGTGCGTCAGATTCTTGTGGATGAAAAGTATATTCTTGACCAAAATATCTCGATCTCGAAACGGTGTTAGGATAAATATAATCAAAACATTCTTCCAAAGAAAGGACGCCATCATTATTCACATCTTCTGCGTTATCAAAGGAATCAAGAAAATAATAAGTAAACATCCCCTGTTCTCGATAAGGATCTTCCAAGCTCGTTTCATTATCGTGAGATGCCGTCATAACATATGTACCTGATTCTTGAGATTCGGGAATCATTCCACCGCTATAACAGGAATCCAAAATAACATATTTTTCAAGGCAATTTATATTTTCGAGTTTCTCTTCTAATAATTCGTCCAAAAAAACCGTGGAATCATCGCTGGAAGTATCGTAAGGACATATATATTCTGTCCCATTATAAGTACCTACTTCATATTGATCTATTGAGAAGCCCCAATCCGTATTGGAACCATCAGTATAAAGATTTATGTATATCCTTCCATCGTCAAGGATTGGAACCCATCCCGACCAGAATCCAGATGGATATGATCCAGTGTATTCATAATAGTAATAACCGTAGAGGAGATCAGAATCTCCTACATAAACAGAATCCCATCCAGTTTCAGTCTCTAAACGATCGAAATGTACTCTCATATACTCGGCTCCTGAATGTTGAATATAGTAATAGGAGTTTTCATAATTGGCATAATTATGGTTGCTTTCTATAGATGTAGAATACCGAGGTCCAGACATACAAGCCCCGCCATGACCAGAGTAGTACATGAAGAATAAATCGTTTTCATCAACATTACTTGCGATTGTGTCTAAGTACCCCTCAATATTGCTTTTAGTAGCAGAGGAGTCAGTTAAATAATACACATTACTATAATCGAAATTCCAGTCGTTCACAAGCATGTTACGTATTTCATAAGCATCATCGTCGCAATATTCTAAATCATTGATGGAAGAATAATCGGAAATTCCAATTACTAAGGCATAAGCCGTTTTATCGTCAGTTGGAGTAGCGGAGGTCTTTAAAATTTCCTGATTAAAAGCTTGTGGAAGATTTGTGTTGTTTTGTTCAATGGAATTCATGGATTGATTTGGGAAAGATAATGTTGTTAAAAATCCAACGAACAACATTATTGAAATAGTTGTGAATACCAATTTTTTTTTTTTTAAATTAATACACCTATTTGATGAATAATTTTGGTTAGTTATTTTACTTATTATAT
>JAEOUI010000031.1 GCA_016839425.1 Promethearchaeota archaeon | reverse complement strand
TAGATAATCTTTATTAGGGTAATTTTGCGTAAAAAAATAATAAATTTGAAATTTTTAAATATTTTTACAAAAAAATGAAAATTAATTTTTCGAATGATTAATGAATGGTAATCATTTATATAATTATTAGTTAAAAATTTTATTTATTTTTCATAAAGGGAATATAATGAGTAACTATAAAGTAGCAATTACACAATATAAGGAAAAAATAAAATCAGTCGAAGAAGTTCTCAATCTTTCCCAAGCTTTTTCTAACTTAAAAGGAGGAGAAAAAGTATATTTAAAGCCAAATATAGTTTATTGGGCAAAAGATCCGTCCTTTTCTAAATATGGCGTGGTAACTACATCTAGAATCGTTGAAGATGTGATTATATATTTAAACAATATAGGTGTTAAAGACATTACTATCGGTGAAGGTATAGTATCGAGTAAACCAAACGACTTTAAAACCACGCATAATGCGTATGAATATTTAGGATACAATAGATTTAAAAAGAGATACAGCACGAAGAGCTTAAATATTTTTGAAAATCCTTTTGAAAAAGTTGACTTGGGGGACGATATTGAACTTAGCTTCAATAGCGATGCTTTACAGAGTGATCTTATCGTTAGTTTACCTGTATTAAAAACGCATTCTCAAACAAAGGTTAGCTTGGCTATAAAAAACTTGAAAGGTTTGATAGATGTGAATTCCCGAAAAAAATGTCACTCTTCTGATACGATAAAAGACTTGGAAGTTTATTTATCTCGACTTACCGATAAATTACCTCCTTGTACAACAGTTATTGACGGGATATACACGAACGAAAGAGGTCCTGGTCCTGATGGAACGGCAAGAAGGAGTAATATTTTAATCTCTTCTTCCGATATCTTTTCTGCCGATAAGGTGGGTTCGAAAATTTTAGGATACGATCCATTAAAAGTACCTTATTTAAAATATTACGCTGAAAATCACAATAGAACTATTGATCTTTCCGATGTTGAACTTATTGGAATACCAATGGAAGATGTTCAAATGTCTCTCGAATATAAGTTCCCATACACAGATGACGGACTCATGCCTCTTGCTTATCGAAAACAAGGAATAAACGGGCTCGATTTTCGTCAATATGATAATTCGCTATGTACTTATTGTACTTCTTTAGTTAATTCCGTCGTAACAGCAATTCCATTGGCTTGGAATGGAGATGATTTCGACGATGTGGAATTTATTCTTGGGAAACGTATGAATCCAACACCAGGGAAGAAAAAAACCGTGTTGTTAGGACAATGCATGGTAAACAAACATAGAAATAATCCTGATATTAATCAAGCAATTCCTATCAAAGGTTGTCCTGCTAAAATTGAAAACATAAAGAGAGCTCTATTGGAGGCGGGAATTGATGTAGATCCCGATTTCTTTGACAATGTCGATAACATTTATGTCCTAACAGCAAGAGCTTATAGGCACTATTACAAATATTTTAGCGAAAATTTTTATAATGACGAGATTCCCATTGATACTGTGCCTCCAATAGATGTTATTAATGCAAGTCGAATCATTATTTACGATGAAAATAACAAATTTGAAAGAATCCAATTTGAAATCAGGTTTTACGGAATCATTGGTGAAAAAAGTTTGGATCTGATAAAAGATATCGTGATTTCAGGACCAAATGGTTACGAACTGCGAATTAAAAAGCAAAAGTTTGATTTTCAAAATGGGAACGGGCATATCATTGACTCACTCAATAGAAATATCGTTAGGTTCCTTGCTCACGAAAAAAATAATAAAATATCCGATGGAAAATACGTATTTCGAGTAGAATATTTCGATGGTCAAATAATAACCAGAGATACTTCATTAAGCACTAATAAGAAATTTTTCAAAAAATTCGATAAAATAAAAGAAAAATTAGTCTTTAGTTTTAGTCCCAAGCGTTTGATTAATGAACATCCTCAAATTATGGGAAACCTACAATGGAGTACCCTTAAGACATATGGAGGACCTGATGCGTATTATATAAATTACATTTCGGAAAAAAAAGGGCAATTCGTAGATCTCCACGAACTTAACTTTATTGACGATATTTTCTCAATGTCCATGTTAATGCCATCATACGGATTTAATAAGGAACAAGCACTCGTAAATGCTCGCTGGAAGCCATTAAAGCCAGGAATAGAATATGCGTGGTTGACGGAAATTTGTGACTCAAACGATTTAGAGAAAGTCAACTTGAGAATACTACAAAATACTCAATATTTTAAGATTACGAAAGAAAAATAGAAAGAACTTTTAGTTAAAACCCCGAAATTCCCTTTTATCTTTCGGTTGTTTTTTCATTGAAAAGAACCGGAACATATTGGGAATGCCCGAGTCTTCCATCCATTTCTTTTCTTCTTTTACTTCTTCATCAGTTGATTCTTCTTGCTCGTCGTCAGACACGATAAGTAGGAATGTGTTTTAATTAAAATAAAATTGTAACTAATATAAAAATGCTTTCAAAAATGATATTTAAGTAATAATAAAAGACATAATTGTAAACAATATTTTAATATATAATATTAGCTTGATTTTATTAAATCTTTTTGACTTAAAAAAAAAAAGAAAAATATCTTAATGGAATTTTTCAATATTTAGTAAAATTATCATTAACACTAATATAATTAACGATATTAATTCAGTATTCATTAAATATTGAAAAGGAACTCCCATATCAGAGTAATAGATTTCTCTTCCAATTTCCGTAAACGATAATACTATCGTCGTGCCATGTACAAAAAATAAACTGACAAGACTCGATGTAATTGCGAAAATTTTCATTAAAGATATTCTTATAGAGTATTCTATCTTTTTGGCCATTCCTAAGGAAAATATTACTGCCGGGAGAAGTCCTAAACTAATGCCTCTAAGGACAAAATAACCTTGTGCATCTAGATATCCTCTTAAAATAGTGACTTCCATCGATCCGGATGTTGTTTGAGACGCATATACGAGAACAAGTAGATAAGAATAAAAGCTTATAACGACAATGATTAAGGCCAGAAATGAAATTAAAATTGGTTTTATTTCGCGTGTCATGTTGAATTTTAGATATAACTATTTGGTTAAACATTAAAAAAAATCATTTGAATAAAAACTTTATTTAAAAAAAAGTAGTAAGAAAGATAGATATTTTATTGATAAGGTTTTATGACATGTATGACATCGTCATAATCAATTCCAAGGTCTTTAACAAGTTCAATTTTGGGGCACCCAAAAGCGTTCCAACCTCTCTTTTCGTAGACCGCTTCTTGAAGCTTGAAATATTGTATCTCCCTGTGTTTTTTTAGGATTTTCATCTTTTCTTCCGTGCTCATATTTGAGATGTCAATATCCAATTCCTTGAGTTGATCATCGTATCGTTGCTTTCGACTTTCGTATTCCATCTTCGTTACTGGTCCCATTGCACGATATGGTAAGTTAGAATCGTGTTCTCTCAAGCCTTTCCCTTGACGAATATTAAAAATTCGTTGGAAATTATAAACGCGTTCTGACATGTGAATGAGATCATCTGGTTCGGATTTAATACCAGTAACCGCTGTAAAATAATCTGCATACCACTGAATGTGTGCGGGAATTTTTGCTTGTAGAAGTTCGCCGTCAAGCTTGATAGGAAGATCAAAGTTGGATGGGGGCGGAACATCATTCCACGGGAGCTTGCACAAACCACATAAACCAAACCAAGTCCGCCATAATGGAAAGAAGTGAAGAGCCTTTGCTTTATCAGTGAATGTTGGAATGGATTGCCGTACAACGTCTTCAAATATTAACCAAGCTTCGTCGTGTTGAGGTCCCTTATTCGTAAAACCATATCCTCCCTGTTGAGTTAGCGATTCTTTTGTTACATATTCTGAGAATTCAAGTCCTTTATGTTCCATTCCAATGTCTTGGAGAAATTGGAAGTCACCCCCATATTTTTCTGAAAATAAATATTTCATTTTTTTGATCCCTTGACCAACTACGATCCCGAATCCTTCCCCACTTGCCATTTGATGGATTAATTCCATAGCCGATTCTATATTACCAAAATTTAAATTGAGCCCTCCTGTGATTTTTTCGTCAATAATACCTTCTTCAAAGCACTCCATTACGAAAGCAATACCCGTTCCAACGCTTATGGTATCTAATCCATAGGTATCGCAATAAAAATTGACTTCAAGTATCCATTTGGGATCCCAAACACCCCAGTTTGAACCACATCCTGCAATTGTTTCGTATTCCGGACCATCTACAATGACTTTTTTTCCTCTAAAGGGACCTGTTTTCAATTCGTATTGTTCCACCCAATGAGAGCAGCTCACCGAACATCCGTGCCAGCATCCGTCCGCACCTTTTCCCGTATGCTCCCCAAATATTTCGAACCACGCCTGTCGATTGAATGGAATGTTTTTATCAGCAATTTCTGGGTGATGCCCTAATCTAAAATTCTCTGTTGGAAGGAGGTCGGTCATGTTCATTATATCGGGAAGATATCCCGTTCCAACGAACCTCATTTGGTTGAGCGAGGGATCGTATTGTATGATCTCTTTATTATGCTTCCGGCCTAATTCTAATAATTTTGATGGTTCAGCGGGATCGTTCTTTTTAACATCATATACGGGAGAACGGCATACTAATGCGCGAAGTTTCTTATTCGCAAAAACAGAACCAATACCACCCCTCCCTGCCTGTTTGCAAGATGCCCATTTTCTCTTCCTGCTATACCACGAGGAATTAAGCATTCCCCAGCGAGTATGCTTGGCAGCAGGTCCTGTACTAACAACGGATACTTGATGTTTATCTTTTTCGCTAGAACTCTCTGCAAGTTTCTCTGTAAGTTGTTGCGTGAGCAAATGGGAATGTTCCGAAAGGTTGTCAGACTCTTCTACTCTTAGAATTTGAACTAAATGATCCTTTCCATTAATAAAAATTATAGTGTCGTCTTGTTGTTTTCCTTGAATTTCAAGTGCGTCAAATCCAGAATATTTCAAATATGGTCCGAAATATCCGCCAACATTACTATCTATAACGATTCCAGTTAATGGTGAAATAGTAGTAACAATAGATTTTCCTCCACCAGGGTAGTAGGTTGAGGCACCAAGAGGTCCTGAAGCCCAACAGATTTCGTTTTCGTCGTCATCCCACTTTACTATCTTGTTTTTAGGGAGTCCGTGCCACATTAACCATAAATCAAACCCTCGTCCTCCAATAAATTTCTCTCTCATTTCGGCCGAGACGGGTTTAATCGATATCTCGTTTTTAGAAAGATTGATATAGAGCGTTCTATTCGTGTATCCACGAATCATATCTTGATGTTCATATCTCAACTCTGTAATTTTTTTCATAATTCCGTTAGCACGCTTTTAGAATATAAATAATATAATTGTCAGTGTATATAATTAATTTATGTGGTATAATTTAAAATTAACACTATACATAGAAAAGACTAGATAATCATAAACAATTCATCCACAAGATTAATAAAACCGTAATTTATTA
>JAEOUI010000253.1 GCA_016839425.1 Promethearchaeota archaeon | reverse complement strand
GGTTCTTTATCGGTTCCCATGATTATTCTATTAAGTATAATAATATTAAAATATAGCTAATAAAAAAAAGAAATTGAATACTTTTATTTTTTCTGAAAATTTTTTCTGTTCTCTGAAAATGGAAAAATTCTAAACTCATGCTTCCTTATCTTACTTGGTAGATAGAAATGAGTACGGATGAGCCACATAAAAGTAACGATTTAAAAGTATATCGAACTAAGAAGTTATTAGAGGAACTCAAGTCAAAAAAAGGATTCCATACGGAACTGATCTCACTTTACATTCCTCACGATAGGAAGCTTTCTGATGTTACTAATTATCTTAAAAACGAAGTAAGTGAATCTCAGAACATAAAATCAAAATTAACTAGAAAAAATGTATTAGATGGCATTTCGACCTTGTTAGGAATGTTAAAAAATTATCGAGACGTCCCCGAAAATGGGATTGTCATGTTTGCAGGAGCCATCCCTCAAAATAATACTCCCGGAACGGAAAGAATGGAAAAATATATCGTTGATCCTCCTGAAAAAATTAAAACTTTCAGGTATCACTGCGCAAGCGAATTTTTATTATGGCCTTTAGAGGAAACCCTCTCCAATAAGGATACTTATGGTTTAATCTCCATAGGAAGAAAGGAATCCGCCGTAGGATATGTTAGGGGGAATCACATGGAAGTTGTTAGAGAGTTTACATCTGGCTTGCACGGGAAACATAGACAAGGTGGACAATCTCAAAGAAGGTTTGAACGACTTCAAGAGGAGGGTGAGCTTTATTTTTATAGAAAGATATCTGCCGAAGTTAACCAGCTTTTCTTGGAGATGGAAGAATTACACGGCATCTTTATTGGAGGCCCAGGACCTTCCAAAGAAAAGTTCGTAAGCGATGATGGTCTCGATTACCGGCTCAAGGACAAAATAATTGATGTCGTTGATTTAGCCTATAGCGGTTCCGAAGGCCTCCGGGCGTTGGTTGACAAGGTCAAAGACCAAATGGAAAACATAAAATATGTGCGAGAAGCCAAGATCATGAATCAATTCATGAAAGAACTTTCAAGCGATAAAGGATTAGCTTTATACGGATACGAAGATATTAAAAAAGCGCTGAATTTTGGCGCCGTAGACATGTTAATCGCTTCTGAAAAATTAGATGACCATAATTTAGAAATAAAATGCTCTAATTGTGGTTATTCAGAACAAAAAAAAGTAAAAGAGCAAGAATTGATTGCAATGGAAGCTCACATACAAGAACAAATCTGCCCAAAATGCAGTTCTAATACATTTAATATTTCAAAAAAGCAATCAGTCATTGAAGAACTTGGAGAAATTGCGGAATCAATGGGAACTGATGTGGAAATCATATCAAGCGAGACAGAGTTAGGGGAGACACTTTATTCTACTTTTGGAGGAATTGTCGCAATTTTAAGATATAAGTTAAATTATTAAAGAGCGTTAAATTTATGATGTTGATCACATGGAGTTAAAAGAAGCGTTATTGAATTTAAAAATGGTAATGTTTGGTGGAAAGGGAGGCGTAGGCAAGACAAGTAGCGCCTCGAGCTCGGCTATTTGGGCCGCAGAGCACGGAAGAAACACGCTAATAATTAGCACCGATCCCGCTCATTCTTTAGGAGACAGTTTAGGAATGGAACTGCAACCTGGCGTTCCAACCCAAGTAGAGGGAGTTCCAAACCTGACAGCATTGGAAATCGATCCCAAAGTAGACATATCTGAATTTAAAAACTTAACATCCGTAAATCCAATGGAAGAATTAGGAATGGATGGGATGATGGGCGGCATGATGGAAGGTCTCGGAATGGGAGACATCCAAGATTTAGCTTCTTCTAATCCACCAGGGATTGACGAGGCCTTGGCGTTTGGAAAGGTTTTGGAATTCATTGAAACTAAGCACGAATATGATCTAATTGTATTTGACACGGCACCTACAGGCCATACGCTCAGATTTTTGAGCTTACCAGAAACACTTTCCAGCTGGGTGGGAAAAATCTTAAAATTAAGGCTCAAGATAGGGAACATTTTTGGTGCTTTTAAAGGCATGTTTTCCAAGGAACAAAAAAAGAAAGATAATTCCTTGGAAATGTTGGAAAAATTCGCAGACTCGATAGAAAAGGGTAGGGACGACTTGACAAATCCCTTGAAAAATAATTTTGTAATCGTTATGATCCCTGAAGAAATGGCGATCGCAGAAACGGGCCGATTAATAAACGAGCTCGTTAAATATCAGATCCCTAACAATAGTATTATCGTAAACCAGCTTCATCAGGACGATTCGGAATTATGTGCCTTTTGCAAGGGACGCAGGAACATGCAACAAAAAAACCTTGAAAAAATAAGATTGTTATTTGGACAAAAATTAGGAAAGAACTTGATAGAAGTACCTTTATTCGAGGAAGAAATTCGAGAATACCAGCAACTAAAAAAAATGAGCGAATACTTGGTATTCTGACCATCTAAGACGATAGAGCGTTTACATATTCACAATAAGTACAAATTTTATTGCTTCCAGAAGGATATCCACATTGTGGACAAGTTCCATATTCTATAGATTCAGTATTATTGTATAATAATTTTGATAATTTTAAAAAACCATTAAACAGGTTAAATTCGATTTCTGGACTATGAACCTTGCAATCTTGAATGAAATCGAGAACTCGCTTTCTCAAGATTGGTTCCTTGTCCCGAAAGGGACAATGGGACGAATAATATTGGAATTTTTTGATATTGGAATATAAATATATTTCTTCTTCTGGAATTCTCATCAGAGGATTGATCTTTTTTACAAAAATCCTGCTTGCTTTCAAGGATTCTGATTTTAAAGGGTATTGATTTGAAATGAGGTGAAACCTATTATACATGATGTTCATCAAGTAAGTTTCAGCAAAATCAGTAAGGTTATGACCAAGTGCCAAGCGATCAGCTCGTAGTTCTCGAGCACCCTCGTTGAGAAGCCTCCTTCGTATCACGGCGCAATAATTGCATGTGAACCTGTAATTGACTATGTTTTTTTTTGTCTCGTTGATCTCGTCAAGGGTTTTTCCCACTACATCCTTGAAAGAGATAACTTTATGCTCTATGTCGTATTTTTCACAGAATTTTCGAGCAGATTCGATACTTTTATCCCGATAATCTTTAATACCCTCGTCTATGGTCAGTGCTATAACAGGTTTTGCATTATACGATCGTTCTTGTATTTTAGCTAGATTGTAAAGCAACGCAATGGAGTCTTTTCCTCCAGATACGGCCACTACGACATTATCGTGGCGTTTAAGCATCTTATACTTGGATATCGTTTGGTAAATTATTTTTTCAACGCTACGCGTGAAACAAGAGGAGCATAATTCGTCTCCCGAATGGTTCCTCCGGATTAAAAACGCTTCCGCTTTGCACGAAGTACAAGTGCCCTTCTTCAATGAAACGCGATAGTTAGAAATTGCTACCACTTTTACTTTATATTTAGACGGGAACCCAGAATAAACCAAATCCAAATTTCACAAAAGATAAGATGAAATTCCCTGCAACTATTATCAAGGTTACCAATCGAATGAAATTAATAATGGACTTCTTCTTTTTAGCCTTTTCGTCCACCCAATACTCGTATTCAACCTCAATTATTGATTTTTTTTCTTCTAAAGGAATATCTGGGGGAAATTCTATTTCAAAAGCATCTTTATGACCATCACCTATTGTGTCCACAAGCTTACACAAAATTGGATTTAATGATTGCTCGCTCCGTTCCAAATTCTCGCCTTTTTCTGTTTGGTAGGTCTTGATGGAGACTATTTTATCAACACGATAGTCCATAAATTCATATTTCTTTTCGGCTTTTTTGTATTGAAACTTTTCTTTTTTCTTCTTTTTTTGGGTGTAGCTGCCCTCTCCCACGCCCCAATTGACTAATTCTGTCGTAACACGATCGCCATCAAAAATGGGTAAGGGAAGAGTGTTAAATAAAACCAAGCTAAACGAAATAACAAAAAGCCAGTATAATTCTTTATAAATAAAATCGGGCCAAAAAGGACCAAAAAACTGACTTACTTCATTCGTACCTATCCAATAGTAACTAAACATTATACCTAAAATCACATCTTGAACCGTTAAATTAATAGTCTGAACTGTCGAGTCGCTAAATGTTAAATTAAGGCTTGTAAGACCAAAGACTGTCAGGTGTTTTTTAAAAGTATCTCCTTTTGTATAATTTAGGGCAGTTCCGTTGACTCCAGTTATAATGGTTCCTTTTAGGTATAATGTTTAGTTACTATTGGATAGG
>JAEOUI010000030.1 GCA_016839425.1 Promethearchaeota archaeon | reverse complement strand
GAGCAGACTTCTGCCGTACAGGAAATAGCTGCGACTTCGATAAAACTATCCGAACTATCGGATACTTTACGTACGAACTTACAAAAATATCAAGATATTGGTATGAAAAAATCTTACAAATAATTTTTTTTATTTTGATAAGATACCTTAAAATATTATTTTCTTAATTATTTATTTAGAAGATACAAGTTGATTGTATAGTGTTAAATATTTATGAAAAAGAGAATCGTCTCCATAATGTTTTTGTATTTGGTTAAGAGTTTTTCTTTTTTCAATCATTGTTATTTGCGAAAATAATTGATATTTAATTGCCTTATTTAGATTGGTTATGAATTCTGGGAGTGCTTCTTGGAACGGTTCATCAATGCTTTTCATTACAGGTCTTGGGACAAAAGAGATGGATTTTATTTCCCCTAAGGTTTCTTGAAGATGTTCTCTAATGCCTGGAAGATCGGTGACAACTGCCTTGCATCCACATGCTAAGGATTCGAGCAAAACTTTAGGAAATCCGTCATAAAAACTCGGTAACACGAATATATCGCACTCTTGTAAAAATTCAGCGAGTTTTTTTTGGTCTAGCTGCCCTAAAATTTTTATCGATTTGTTTAAATTTTTAGCTTGTATTAAAATTTCATCGCATTCGTGTCCTTCTCCACTTCCTGCGATGTAGAGTTTCAATTCGTTTGAGCATTCTTTTTGAATCTCCTCGAAGGCGTGTAATAATTGAGGAACTCCTTTTGAAAAACATAATTTACCTATGTAAATCAATTTTTTAGGAGAAAAACTATCCGTAAGAGGAGGGTTTTCTAAAGGATAAAAAAGGTCTGTATTAATGCCTTGCCCAATATATAAGAATTTATTATTTAGTTTTTGATTTTCGATGTCATATAAATCGATAACGCGTCCTTCTTGCTCTTTACCAATGACGGCAATCTTGTCTAAATCTGATATTGGTTTAACTATAAACTTTTTCAAGTGAGGTGCTAAAATCAATTGCCTAAGCGCAGTGTTATGACAAGTGGCAATGATAGAAATTTTAGGCTGAAGTACGCGTGTTAAGGCAGAGACCAACCATAAATGGTGTACATGAATAATATTAGGCTGGAATTCTTCAACAGCACGATTAATATTAATAGCAAAGGCTTTTAAATAGTTTTCAAGCATATCTAAAGTGAATGATGAAAATCTTGTTGATTTGTAAGGCATTCTATCAGACATCCCTGCTATTGGGAAAGGAACATCGTAATTAATGTCTTCATCGTCGTCTTTAAAGCGGACAGCATAAGTATTTTCTCTGGAAATTAACTCATTCAAAGGATTCTCATCCACGGCTGATAACCCAAAAACAACAGCTTGTTCGATTCCATATTTCTTCGATTTTTTGATTAAATTAATAAAATTAATTCCTGATCCCGTAAAAAAAGGCTTTTGACAGATTATTCGCAAGATTTTAAGATTTTTATTTGTTTTTTTAATCCTTTCTTTAAAATTGGGTTCATATTCTAAGAGCTGATTTGAATAATGTCCTAAATTCATTTAAGATCTAATTTTGTTATTATCAATTAATATAATTACTAGAACGAATAAAATTTTACTCATATTTATATTGTTCAAAATATTTTTTACTTGAAGATATTTTAATGTAAAAAATATAATTTATAATGGTGTTCGAAAACGAGTAATGCAAGTTCTAATGCTTTGGCGGTTATTGCACTCTTAATTGGTGCTGTTGGTATAGGTTTAGGTGTATATACCATTTTTCTCTCGCCAACCAATTCGAATAATTCATCAACAATAATAGATATATGGACTCTGGAACAACCTTATGGTGATTTTCTTTCTGATGATTATCGCGATTTTGCGGGAGGCATGTGGATCAATATCAGCGTGAGTGCTAATATTACATTACTAATTGTATTTAATGTCGAATTTTCCTGCAGTGGTAGTGGCTCTAGTACTAACGAATACCTTCAAGGTGGTGTTCGAATACTACTTGATGGGGTTGAAATTGATGGTTCAGAACGCGAATTCTACACATCAACAACTGAAGGAGATGTAATGCAACAAACGCTCACGACACAAGTAGTTGTGGAAGATATTTTAGCAGGAACACACGAAATTCGCGTTCAAGCGAAAGCAGAGGCAAGTATAGATGAAAGTGCAGATCATATCTCTGATGGTCTATTAGTGATTTATGCCTACAAATAATTTTTTTTTATTATTATATTATTCTTAGATTTAGGAAAGTTTCTGAATATCATTGAGTCTTCCCGATTTTAATTGAAAGTTTTATCTTAATTATTAGACTATGTCCTTGTAAGTAATTTTTATCTATTAGAAATTAATGGGTTATAATTCGATCTTCTTTATAGTTTTAATTGGATCGACTACCGTTTTAAACTCTAAATGAAGATTATATATTCAGGAAGGACAGAATCCGTGAGCCAGACACCATTATCGCTAAGAAAAAATTTAAATCCATCGTCAACCATCTTTTTTGCATTAATTTTTAAGATTAATATCCCTTGATTCCATCGTTTTGCTACAATTTCTGCCGTCCTTTTGTCTGCGCTAAGATGCACATGGTGACGACTCATTTTTTTTAATCCTTCAGATTTAATGGCGTTTAAAACACTTGATTTCGTCCCATGATATAATATTTCTGGTGGTTCTATCGGTGTGAGCCCGAGATTAATGCTTTTATTAGAATGCCCTTGACTCGCTCTGATTTTATCGCCTTCGATTTTAAATCGTTGCTTGTTGTTCTCACCTACTACTCTTTGAATGTCGTTTAAATCGACTTTATAAGGAAACCTTTCGTTTAACAAAAATAGAAGATCCTTAATTTCCATCCAGCCTTCCTTGGATATAGGTTTGTTCTTGGGGTTGTGTCTTAAAACATAAGACATAAACTTACTTATTTTAAAATCGTGCATTAATTTGAATATTTCTGATGATTTTTTTATGAATATCTAATTCAAGAATTAGATTTATTTTAAATTTATCATATAATTTCAAATGTTTGATTACTTTTTTTGAGAGTAGAAAAAAAATTAAGTGGATTGATATATAAGAAGAAAGCAAAATTTTATTTTTCAAGAAAAATTCTAATGATCACCTAAAAAAGAAACTCGATTATGATTCTAAAAAAACAACGAGTACTTTTAAAAGGATTATACTTCAACGGGCTCGTGGATTAGACCGGAAGATCGTTCGCTTGGCATGCGAAAGGCCGCGGGTTCAATTCCCGCCGAGTCCACCATTATATTTTTTCTTAAAAATAAAATCAGAAATAATTCTTATCAAATCAAAAATTTCTTGATTAAAGCATCTTTTTCTTTCTTAAAACAAAATAAAAAACCTTTAATTAATTTAATATGAAAAATAAAAATGATTTTTTACAAGAAATCAGGAGATTAAAAAGCGAAGAGAAATTCGAGGAAGCGTGTAAATTCTGCGAAGAATTTCTGAAAACTACCGAAGAACAAGAATTCGCAATAACCATATATATTGATATTTTATTTGCATACGGACATTATCTTAACGAAGATTTGATCCAAGAATACGAAAAAGCCGCAGAAGTTTTTGAAAAGATTATCTCCTTGCAATCAAACAATGTCAAAGCGATCTATTACGCAGGAGTTGCTTTGTTTCATTCCAATAAATTCGACGATGCACTCGAGCGTTATTTAAAAATAATTGAATTGGAACCAAATTTTAAGCATGCTTATTACAACATTGGATTACTTTACGAGACGAAGGGAGATTTCGATAATGCACTGAAATTCTACAATAAAGCATTGGATCTCGATCCTCATTATCTCTATGCTCGCCATGGTAAGAATCAGATCGAAGAAGTCTTAAGAATGACCAGAGTAAATCGTCCAGATATACCCGTGAATTATGAAAAACTCAAATCACTATTAAAATCGTCAAAGAGAGTCGAAATTCGAACGATTCAAAAGTATTTAAACATTGACGAATACAATTTAGATAAGATAATCTCGTGGTGCGAAAAATACGATTTTCAGATTGATGGCCCATATTTAGAAATTAACAAGGATCATTTATCCGATCTCCTCAAGGAAATAGATGAAAAAGGTTTATAAAAAGAATTGTCTAAAATTGAATAGGCCTCAACTTGAAATTATCTTGAGATAATCGTTGTTTTTCGCTGTTTTTTTAAAAAATTCAACGAATTCATCGTATCCCAAAAATAGATTGGATATATCCCATTCGGTAAAAACTTCTCCATCTGGATTCTTTACATTTCCATTATAAATAAATGCTTTCTTGAGAATGCTCTCAGATGTTTCTTGCATATTTTCATGCAATATCTTAATTTGATAACTATCTAAATAATTTATTGAAATGCTTAAATGCTTGTATTTGATATGTGAAATATCATATTCTAACAATCCTGCTATATCCTTAAATCCATTGCCTTTTAGCAAGTAGAGCAAAGGATTCCATGTTTTATCAAAATCGAAAGATTCAGGATCCCAATGTGGTTCCAAACCTAGTTTTTTACAGGTTGAGTTAATCCCATTCGATTTCGTCTCCGTGTTCTTTTACAAGGGCGTATAATTTATCTTCGTTTTCCACTAAGTCTTCAATGATGCTAGCTAATTTTTCTGCCTTCTGTTCGTTTTGGGTAATCCCTTTGTAATAAGCAACATACATTCCTGCTTCGGCATCGTGGCCCATATTTTCAAGCACATCAGGATGGTTGTTTCTTAGATGATAATCGAGTATCGCTTCCCAATTATATCCATTCATATACGCCAGTGGGTTTATTTTTTCCATTTTATCTCCAATCTTTATTATTTTATCTGCCTCAATATAAAAGCAAATGGATATGGAATTGTCTTCTTCGTGTTTAATTATGTTAAGGTAATCTTTCATTATAGTCTAATTTCCAATTAAGTACTTTAAGATATTTTAATAAAATAATTAATTTTAAATTCTCTATCTCTGAGTTTTTATTTTTCTCAAGAGTAAATTAAATGAGATAATAGTAATAATTGGAAGAATGATGATTAGTTCATAAAATTGGAATATCTAAGGGATCATAATACTAAATTGATTCTATATAATCATAAAAAACTCATTAAATAAAAACTAAGGAAAAATAAAAAAAAGAAAAGGATGCTTTTTAGTTTACGCATCTATGTTCTCGATGAGGATAGCCAAGCCCTGGCCTCCTCCTATGCATGCATTTGCGATACCATAGCGCGCTTTGTTGTCTTTCAAGATTCGAGCTAAAGTACCGGTTAAACGAACCAATGTTGCACCTAATGGGTGTCCAATGGCGCTACTACCGCCCATAACATTAACTTTTTCTTCTGGAATGTTCAAATATTTCATGCAATTTAACGCTACAATGCAGAATGCTTCGTTAATTTCCCAGAAGTCGATATCGTCAGCTTTTAATCCGGCTTTTTCCAAGGCGATCTTGGATGCTGGTACAGGACCTCGACCCATTACTCTTGGATCTACTCCCGCCCAACCCATAGAAACGATTCTTGCCATTGGTGCGATACCTCGTTTTTTGGCTTCTTCTGCGTTCATCATCATGCATGCTGTTGCTCCAGCGTTTAAAGGAGATGAGTTTCCGGCAGTGATAACACCTTCTTCGGTACCTTCTCGTTGAGCGTATCCCGCTTTTCCGCCAATGTCTTCTCCACGAATATTCTTTTCGAAGTAAAATGGTTTCGATAATCTTCTTAAACTAGCCATTTGTTCCATAGTTGATTTTCTAGCAGCCATATCTCTATCGATCATCATTTTCTCTTCGGGATTGCCTTCAGCGTATCCTTCGATTGGGATGATTTCACCCTTAAACCAACCTTTTTCGTGACTATCAACCGTCAAATCATGAGCTCTCTTTCCAAATGCATCAAGCATTTCTTTGGTAAAGTAAGGAGTTTCTTCTTCATATAATCTCTGTGCCGTTTGGAGCATGTTTGCAGCGTTTTGCAAGTCAAGATTTGGCTTATACGCAGGATGGTTTGGATCTGATAAGTACCATGGAGGATCAATCCAAGTGTTGCTCATGGGAATTCTCGTCATATGTTCTACGCCAGTGGCCATTCCGATATCGATCTGACCGGTCATGATTTGTTGGGCAACAAAGCCGATGGCAGCTCCCGCAGAAGCGCATTGCTTATCAATGAAAAAGG
The DNA here is from genome assembly GCA_016839425.1 of Promethearchaeota archaeon. The sequence continues at coordinate 582 of JAEOUI010000030.1, read as the reverse complement.
CAGAAGTTTCAACTGGGAAGTCCGCGTAAAAAAGCGAATATCTACCGCCATATGTCCAACCAGTGTGAACGCCCATTGCGGTTCCAACACCAACTTCCTGAACATCCTTCTTTTCAACGGGTTTGCCACCAAGGTATTGATTACTCTCAAACATTTTGTTTAACAAGGTTCCGAGAAGTTCTTCGTTCCTATAGCCGCCGAAGACGTCTCGCTCAGGAGCACCAGGTCTCGAACGGGAAAAAGCGGTTCGAGCGTAATCCACCAACCATACTTCATTTAATTGAACCATTTTTTTTTTACCTGTATTTGAATTTGATTCATTCTAAATTTTATAAAATGATACTAAAAAAAACATTTGATATTTTATTACTTTTATTAATTTCGAATTTTTCGTATTGGGAATAATCATTCCAAATTATGAATTTGGATAAAACAATTATAGTTTTTGATGAAAAATAAACATCGCTTGTAGGGTTTAACGAAAAATTAACAATTATAAACATTTAGAATAATCCTTGTTCATTTAAGATGATAAAGAAAACAAAAAGGAGCGTTAAAAAATTCAATCATTTGATTTCTTAT
>JAEOUI010000562.1 GCA_016839425.1 Promethearchaeota archaeon | reverse complement strand
TTATGATCAGGCTTTGCCCATCCAAATTGAAATCAAATTCATTACCCCATATTATTATCATATAAAGTAATCGTCCTTTCCTTATCTCAAGAACTTGTTGGATCATTTCGATCTCAAGCCGCTTGGACATTTTAAGCAAGGAAATAAATTTTTTGACGTTTTCAACCTTGATATCTTGGTCCGGGGATCTTCTCTCGAGTTGGTCCTCAATGGCTTTTTTAGCTTGGGAAGCGTACTGGAATCTCGGGTCAATTTCTAAGGCCTTTTTATAATATTCTAATGCGATTAAAGGCTCGTTTTGAGATTCATGGATTAGTCCAATATTGTAAATACAAAATTTGTAATCAGGCTTGATTTCTAATGCTTTTTTACACGCAATAAGGGCTTCTTCATGATTTTCGGAGTAAAAATGAGCAATTCCCAAGTTATAATGTGCTCTGTAGTTATCAGGGTCAATTTCAATTATCTTTTTGAACATTATTATTGCTTTATCAAATCCCAAAACATACTCATCGTTAAGATAATCTCCATAGTAAAACAAAAAGTCAATATAGAGTTTCTTTATATCTTCTGAATTTGGTTGATTTTCAAAAGCATCTTCCAAGAGTTTTAATGCGGTCTCAAAAGCTTCTTGTGCTTTTAATTCCTCTAATTTCTTAAAAAGTTCGTCAATATTACTCAAATTAATCCCTCAATCGTTTAAAAAGAGAATAAAAAAATTAGAGTTCTTTTTCATACCAAATGTGTTTTGATTTTTTCGGCCCTAGTTTCATGAGTAGACTTCTCAAGCTGCTGTCATTTTCTAGGCATAGTATGAAATATTTATTGATCTTAATTGTATTTTTTAGATAAGATTCAAGTTCCTTGATAATCATTTCTTCTATCCCCTTTTTAAAAGCATCTGCCTTATAAGTCATTACTTGATGTATTAGAGCTCTTTGATTTCCCAAATAATCATTAAAAATCGTGAATGTACCATAACCAACCAATTTACCCTCTTCCTTGGCAATAATCATTCCATTTCTCAATTGCAAATCAAGAACTCTTTTATTCAATACTTCTTCGAATTGTTTCCAACTACTTTCAAAATAAGATTTATTTTGGATAAAATCTTCAAATAACTCTCTCAAGCTTTCCTTATCTTGTCTTGGATCATATCTTCCTATTTTTACCACGATAGATTCACCTAATTTTAAACCTTAATACTTATGATTAATATTGCAAGTAATATTAATGATTCTTTAATAAGAAGTTTTTTAGGACTATAAATCATTTGACAGATAACTAGCTAAAAATAATTTAAGAATAGGATTGAAGCAATCATGAAAATACCATTTAAAAAACTGAATGATGACGTTCAAGTGCCAGTTCCTTCAAAGCCAGGTGATGCTGGAGCTGATGCTCGAATTATGGGATTCAAGCAAATAATCAATGAAAGTGGCAAAAAAGAGTTGATTGAACTCGGCTTAGATGCCTATACGCTAAAACCATTAGAAAGAATTGGTTGTCCTTTAGGATTTTCAACAGCGATACCCGAAGGATATTATTTTGCTGTGGTGCCCCGTAGTGGTTTGGCTCTCTGGGATGGGATATCGATAGTTAATACTCCTGGAACTATAGATGCTGGCTATCGAAATGAATGGATGGCAATAGTAGTGAATCTTTCAAATAAGGAAGTCACGTTACGAAAAGGAGATCGAATTTGTCAAATAATACTCAGAAAGCTTCATGAATATGAATTTAAGGTATTAGATGAATTACCTGATTCAGAAAGAGGGTTAGGCGGATTTGGTTCTACTGGCAAGAAATAATCCTAAATTAGTTCTTTTCGTTCCAATATTTCTCTTGTTAGTAATTCAAAGACTTTTTCTACGTTTTCACCAGTTTTTGAAGATGTTTCAAGATATTGAATAAAAATTTCTTGGGTATCACATAATTCTGATCCGTAGTCACTTTGAATAACTCTTAACTCTTCAAGGTCTTTTTTACTTCCAACCAGAATAACTGGAAGTGGTCTTTCATTTTC
>JAEOUI010000252.1 GCA_016839425.1 Promethearchaeota archaeon | reverse complement strand
GGGTTATATGTACTAAACAAGATCCCTTCCATTTCGATGGATGAGATTTTTTCTTACAAAAATTTAAAATTAAGTGAGATGAGTTTGTCTGTAATTTCTAAACTCTTAGGGGACTCCATTCCTGCCAAGGATTTAGAAATATTGCTTTCTAATGCGCTAAATTTTCCCGTCCCTATAGAACTTATTGATGATATGGATTATATTTGTTATTTAGACAAGGGACCGACTTGTAGTTTTAAGGATTTCGGAGCAAGATCCCTAGCAAGAATATTAGAATATTATCTAAAAGAGGAAAACAAGAAGATTATCATCCTCACGGCAACCTCAGGAGATACGGGAGGCGCAGTTGCCCAAGCGTTCTACGAGATGGAAAACATTAATGTTATTGTTCTTTACCCCAGAAAAGAAATAAGTGATTTACAACGCAAGCAGATGACAACATTAGGAAAGAATGTAACTGCCATAGGTATTGATGGAAAATTTGACGATTGCCAAAGATTAGTAAAAATAGCTTTTGCTGACCAAGAATTAAAACATTTAAACTTGTCTTCGGCGAATTCAATTAATATTGGTAGACTTTTGCCACAGACGATCTATTATTTTTGGAGTTATTCTCGTGTGGTTGAAAAAATTGGTGAAGAAGTCATTTTTTCAGTACCCTCTGGAAATTTTGGAAACTTGATGGGTGGCCTCATTGCTAAGAAATTAGGGCTTCCCGTGAAAAAATTCATTTCAGCAGTTAATGAAAACGACGAATTTCCAAATTTCTTAAAAACTGGAGAGTATCAAAGGATAGAACCTTCGAAGAAATGCATCAGTAATGCCATGAATGTTGGACACCCTTCGAACCTAGCTCGAGTTGTTGATTTATATGGAGGTCAAATCGACGAAAATGGAATTATTCACAAAAAACCAGATATTAACGAGATGAGACAGGATATTACTTCTTATTCTATTTCGGACGATCTAACGAAAAAGACTATTTTTGAATTTCATAAAAAATACAAAAGCGTAGTAGAACCACACGGAGCTGTTGGATGGGCAGCATTAAATCTGTTTCGCCATCAATATTCAGAATGTTCAAACTTAAAAGCTATATGCTTAGAAACAGCAGATCCTGCGAAATTTCCAGAAGAGATTGTTTCTTTAATAGGAGTGACGCCCCAAGTTCCAAAATCATTAAAAAAAATTCAGGACAAGAAAGAATTCCCAAACGAAGTCGAAATAAAAAATTATGATGATTTTCAAGGATTTTTACGCGAAAAGTTCTAAATAGAGGAATATACTTCTTTAAGTGCATAAAATATATATTTATCTTGATCTTCTTTTTTATAAGAGGTAGTTCATATAAAGGTGAAATTATTGGAATATTTAAAAGAAGATAGCGAAGCGCACAAGATATTATTTACGGGATTGGATGCTGCAGGAAAAACTTCGACAATTTTAATGATACAGAGAGAGATCTCCAAGTTTGCGCTGCTTTCTCCAACTAGAGGAGCACAAAGACGGATCTTTAGCTTTTTGGGAAAGAGTATAGCAGAATGGGACCTTGGTGGCCAGGAAAACTATCGGATTGCATATTTGAAAAATCCAGATAAATATTTTGAAGGAACTGAAATCACTATTTATGTTATTGACATTTTAAACAAGGACCGTTTTGATGAGGCATTAAGTTATTTAAAAGATGTTATTGAGCAATTTAAAAACCTCGAAATCGAACCACCTATTTTTATCTTCTTTCACAAATACGATCCTGCGCTTTTAAAGACCTCAAAAAACGAATTAGAAAATTCTGTAGATTCCCTTCAAAAAATGATTTCAAAAGAAATTAAATACAAGAAAATTCATTACTATAAAACATCCATATATGATCCCCCTACCATCATAAAAGCAATGTCAGAGATTCTTCTTAGTTTATATTCAAAGGCCGAACTTTTGCAAAAAACAATTGAAGAATTCGCTCGAAAATTGGAAGCAAAAGGAGCGGTTATCATTGATCATAATTCGCTCATAGTAAGCACATATTTTCAAAACAAAGAAACAGAAAATATTTTAATGTCAACAATGCCTTATTTCCTTGCGCTTAATGATAGTTTTCATAAATTTTCCAACAGAACTCCTGAAGAATTGGCCGATAGCCACATGCTCATACAGCGTTTTGGGG
>JAEOUI010000251.1 GCA_016839425.1 Promethearchaeota archaeon | reverse complement strand
TTTGAGATCCCTCAGGCATTAACCACATTGAAACAATCCCAATGAGAACCGACATAATGATTGAAATTATTATCAATACTGTACATAAACTTTTATTTATTTTCGACATTTTTTATGAAATTTTATAATTTAATTATTGAGATTAATACTTTTTCGGTGTTTTATAAAAAGATATAGCAAGAAATTGAAATTGAAGTTGCTCAAAATAGGTTTTATTTAAAATCTATTTATCACCCTTGGTTAAAATCAATCTTAGAAAAGGATAATAATTCTTTGGAATAATAATATCATTCTTAATACAATTCTCTTCACCATTCTACGGGATTTATAAAAGCTTAATAATTTTCCATTATAAATAACTATTTATGGCTTGAAAATGCTCTAGATTTATGTCCGCTCGTTTAAATAAATAAAAAAAATCTAAATAAATACAAAATAAAGATAAAGAAAAAAATAAAGAATTAATTTTTAGCAATCGCGCTATTCTTCATAGAGACAAAAGAAATGGCCAGTATATCTTGCATAAATTATATTAATGTTCGGATGTTCAGCGAAAAATTCGTTAACTTTTGCCTCCAATTTAGAAGATGATTGGATGACTGGTAAAACCTTGCATTTGATCATTTTCTTTCAGACTTTGGATATTTGATTATTTTTTGATTTTCAGTTCAATGAATTCTGCCACTTCTTATTTAAGATTGCTCCTGAATATAAAAACTTAATCTGAAATCGTCCCTTATTATTTTATTAAATAAAATAAAAAAAATTGATTTAATTCTTTAATTGTCTCAAATGAAATCGAATTAATGCCAAACAAAAAATAACCACCGTGAATATGGACATTCCAATAAGAGCACCTACTTCTGATGGAGTTGCCCAAGAGTAAAAAGTCGCTCCGGGATATTCATATATTTCATATCGTGGTTCGGGAATGCCCACCAATGAATAGTAAATGATCCATTGGTAATATGCTGGATTGTATAGTGGTTCGGTTTCAGGTAAAAAAGCTCTTACAAATGTGAATATCAAATCAAATCCCATGAACATTAAAAAAACGGTAATGATTAAGGTAAAAGCCGTTGATTTCATCAAACTACTATATAAACTCCCAAGTGAAAAAACCATTAAAGCATATAAGAACACCCAACCCATCGAATTCCATAAAACAGAGGGAACCTCCCCGTATTTTACAAAGGTACTCGAACCTATGAGCACGTAATATAAAACAACAATGCTAACGATTAATGCGTATCGCAAAATCGCTCTTCCTATGAATAAACGCGTCCGGGTTGTTTTAGGAAATATTAAATTGCCCGTTTTCTTTCCAAAATCCGTCGCAATGATGGATCCCCCAAACGCAGCGGAAGTTATTATGACGAAAGTTGTAAGAAAAGCTCTTAGTGGTTTAATATACTCTATAGGATCATCAGGTAACTCCGCTCCGTATGAAAGTCCGACTTCGAAGGATACTGAAAGACCTATAAACATCAATATCGCTATAATAACTAGACCAATATACAATCTTAAACTTTTCTTTAGATCAAAAAAAATAATATCCCAAATCTGAATTAATCCTCTTTTTAAAGCCAATTTCTTCTTCTCGAAAAATGTTATATTTGGTGTGATTTGTTCGCTTATAAGACTCATTTTACACGACTCCTTTTTGTTTTTCGTTTGTTAATTCAATAAATAAGTCCTCTAGTATTCCCATTTTAGGAACTGAAAATTCTAATATTTCGTATCCATTCTCAATAAGTATTCTGTGAATTTTAATTTGATTTTTTGGCTCTCCGTTGAAGAATACTTTAAACATTTGATATTCGGCATCAAATTTTAACCCACCTTCGCCCTGGGGTAATCCTGTAAATGGAATGATAATATTTCTTAATTCTTCTATTAAGTTCTCTCTCCCTGTGTCGGGTAAGTTGAGTAATTTGAATTGGATCACGCTTTTCATTGATTTCCTTTCTAAATTGTTTAGTGTATCATAAGCGATCAATTTCCCGAGATTTATTATTGCGATTTTATCTGCAATTTCGCTTATTTCGTAAAGCAAATGGCTACTCAAGAAGATTGTTTTCCCAAGTTTCTTTTGTTCCAATATAAAATCTCGCACTTCCTTTCTCGTTTTTGGATCCAAACCTGATTGTGGTTCATCTAAGATTAGAATATCAGGATCGTGAATGACTGCAGAAGCAACGCCTATTTTCTGAATCATGCCCTTGGAAAATGTACCAAGCTTTTTTTTTTTCCAATCGAGCATTCCAACCATTTTTAACACCGTGTCAATTCTTTCGTTGATTTGTTTTCTGGGATACCCCCTAAGTTTTGCGAAAAATTTTAAGATGTCTTGAGGGGTCATTTTATTATAAAAAACGGGCGCTTCTATGAGGAATCCAACATTCCTAAACAAGATTTCTTTATTACTGCTTGTTAATTTTTGAAGCTTACCATTTTCTCGTATCCACACTTCACCTTCGGTAGCTTTTAGTAAATTTGCCATGATTTTCATTGTTGTGCTTTTCCCTGCGCCGTTAGGCCCTAAAATTCCGATAATTACGCCTTTGGGTATGGTTAAATTAATGTCATTGACGGCGTAAAATCGACCAAATTTCTTGCTTAAATTCTTTATTTCTATTACTACTTCTTGTTCTTTCATATTCATTTTTTCACCAATTTTGTTTTTTTTGGTTATTTAAAATTTAATTTTTCTTTTTTTTGTGTAAAGATAAAATTTTTTCAAATAATTCCTTTCATTAATTTGCGATACTCTTCAAATGCTCGTTTTCCTTTTTCCGTTAGAGATAACATCGTGAAAGGTTTTTTATTTTTGAAATGTTTTTCCACCACGATGTACTTCGCTTCTTCTAATTTTGCGATGTGGGAGCCAAGATTTCCCCATGTGAGCCCGATTTGATTTTTTAAAAACAAGGATTCGGCCCGTTTTACCAAGTAAAGGTTAGCCATTATTAACAATCGAGCAGGTTCGTGAATGAGCTTATCGAAACCTTCTAAATTGGGTAAATCCTCATTATTGGCGTCTTTATTCAATAGAATTACCTCTTATCTATTTCTTCTTTAACTGAGGGGTGTTTTTTACCATTTAGCACGCTCAAAGCCTCTTTTTTTAGGTCTTCATCTGGAAGTGGATGAGTTTCAAGAAAATGACTTAAATAATATATTCCTATTGAAATAATGCTTAAACTCATAATCGTGAATATTAACAATCCTATCTCGACATATGGACCGTGATTAAAATAAGTCAATTCAAAGATACCATACACAACAATAAAAAACATCGAGTAGTAAACATAACGATAAAATTTAGCAAAATACGCTACAACGGCAGAAATAAATGGTATTATAAAAAGCGTAACATATATTCCCTCAATACCTCCCTTTATTTCATCTGGATTCCCCCTTCCACATCCTCCAAAGGAGAGAAATAATAGCAAAACCAAGGAAATTGAAGCAATTAGTTTAAATTTCACGGTTAATTTATTAATCTTTATACCCTTCCGAGGTAATACGAGATATTTTTTAATACTGTAAGAAACCAAAACCAACACGGGGATTTCAAGGAGAATCGCTATTATTCCATATGGAGTAATAATGACATTAAAGACTCGAATTAAGAGGATGAAAATTCCTAAAAATATATCCCATTGACCATCGTTATACATTGATTTATAGAGTTTTTTTTCCACTTCTTTGATATTAATTTCTTGCAAGATAGTTCACCTTATTGCTCTTCATATTGTAGGGGATGTTGTTTTACGAACTTGATCAGCACATAAATTCCAATCAGTATTA
>JAEOUI010000561.1 GCA_016839425.1 Promethearchaeota archaeon | reverse complement strand
TCACCGCTAATAAATCCTTGACTTGCCCTCGTGGTATAATTATCTCCAGTGGCAGGAGGAATTATGTTGTAATTAATAGAATAGGCAATGACTTGTCTAAACCATGTTTCGTTAAAGGGATATTTAAGGTGGTTTGGAGAAATTGAAAGGAGGGATCCAAAAGACAAGTAATATTTACCATTTATTCCATTCATATACTCTCTTTCATAGTAAGAATTAATATATGAATTAGATTCCATTAATTTCCATACTTCTGGATAATATCCAGAATAGCAATCTAATTCTCCGGCTAGTAAACCTGTTTGAGTGGAGGTGCTACCCATATAATGGTCATAACCTATATATTTAGGAGGTTCAGAATTAACAGTGTAAGGATTTGGAAGATCCATATGAATGACCCCTTTACCCCACCAATCATCTCTAAACATATACACTTCTTGAGAGCCCCATAAGTCCCTATAATGAGGAGCATAGGGACCAGAACATACCATCCAATCTGTCTTAAAAGAGGGATCGAACCAGTTGTTTTTGAAATCGCTTAAATCCCCATTGTTTGATTCGGTTGTATTAATTTCCATCCATACATTCTTTGGAAGAATGCAAATATCTTGTGAGATTAATTCAAGTAACTTAGAACTATTTTCATATCCAGCAAAGAGATGAAATATTAAAGTATTGCTGTCAATTTTTGTATATCCAGAGATTCGGTTTTGCATATCACTGCTATATTTCGGTTGTTGACTTGCTAACTCGTAACTGAAAATGACATCATCGACACTAATGGTATTCCCATCAGACCATTTCGCATTTTGGTTTAAAGAAACACTAAGTGAATCACCATTATCGTTCCACGATATATTTGATCCTATAACTGGAATTAAATTATTCTCAACTTGATTATATCCAAATAAGGGTTCATACATCAAAGCAACACCAAAAGCTGGAGTAGAGTTCCAAGGATTCAACATGTATCCATAATTGTGCCAATATCCAGAATTCCAAACGATTTCTTCCCTTTCCCAATCGGGTGCAACAACAATATTAATGTTAGAATCATTTAAATACTGCAATTCTAAAAATTTCATTGAATTTACATCTATATCTCTCATATTTCGTAAAGAAAGAAAAGACGGAATAATATAGAGAGATGTGATGAGAATTAAGCATTTCATTTGTTTATTAATTTTGGTCATGCTTTATACAACATTCAATTTTAAAATTTTTGATATAACTTTTTGTTGATATTAGTATGGATAAGAACAAATATTTACTTTTCAATATATAAATCTATAGGCTGAATATATGGAAATTATAAAATTTTTAATGAATATAGCATACTAATACATCTAATCTCCTAAATACTAATTTTACATTCTTAGATATTGATTAGGTATTTTTTAAAAAATTATAATTATAAAATAAAATTATAATTATTCAATAAACGCATATTTTAATTTGAAATATTCAATAAATTAGAGAAAAAGAACGAGGATGGAAAAGAATACAGAATATCGACTTACCCAACAAGTTAAAATTCACGGTTGATCTTGCAAGCTTGGACAGGAGGGCTTATTGGAGCTATTAAGCAAGACCGGCCTAGCAGGTTCAATAGAAGATGCTGCCGTATTGCCCGTTCCAAATTCGGAAATGGTTTTGGTTAAAAATCTCGATATATTCACACCTATTGTTGACGAACCAGAAATCATGGGTGAAATAGCTGCTTGTAATGTCACAAGCGATGTATTTGCCTTGAATGTGCCCGAAATTTCGGGAATGTTAGTCTTCCTCGCAATCAAGACGGATATGCCACATAATATTACTGAAGGATTATTAAACGGCATCAAGCACTTCATGGAAAAGAAAATTGATTCAAAAATCGTTGGAGGGCACACAATTTATTGTGAATGGCCATTAATAGGCGGTGAAGCGTCGGGATTTGTTCAAGAGAAAAAGATAATACCCAAACAAGGAGTTAAAAACGGTGATAAACTCGTATTAACCAAACCAATAGGGATACAACCCATAATGGCAGCCTATAGAATTCAAAAAGAGATGCCCGACCTACTCGAAACATTTTCCACCGAAGAAATTAATAAATCAATAAAATTAGCAATTAAACTAATGACAACACCTAACCAAGAAGTCGTAAGAACAATTCATTCTTTCAAGGATTTTTCTTTCATACACGCAATGTCAGATGTAACGGGATTCGGACTTGCGGGGCACGCACAAGAAATGCTTCAAGGCTCAGATCTCTCCGTGGAGATAGAAAGAGTCCCTTCAATTAAATTATCTGAGGAATTATCCGCTGAACTTGGCTACGCTTTTGACGAATGTAGGACACACGAGACTGCGGGAGGTTTGCTGATAGCATTAGATAGTGCTAAAGTCGAGGATTTTACAAATTCCCTCAATAGCAAAAACATTCAAAATTGGATCGTTGGTACTGTCGATAAGAAATCGTCAAATAAAATAAGAATTTCAAAAAAAATCGAAAACATTGAAATCAACAAATATGATTGATAGAGTAAGGATGATTCGTGCGAATAAATTCTAGTCGCAGGAAGACCACCCATGCAAGGGTTACTATCAAATTTCAAGATAAAAATATCAAATTAAGGATTAATAGTTCAAAAATATGAAGGAAGTTAAAATTCCAGGTTTCGGTAATTTAGAATTAAAAAATGTGATTCTTGATGTTAATGGTACAATACAATTTAAAGGTAAAATATCTTGGAAATTAAAAAAAAAAATTCGGGATTTAAAAAAAAAGTATGTTATCTATTTACTCTCAGCAGATACAAGGGGTAATTTGGAGGGTATAGCTCGTAAATTAGGCGTAAGTCATATAAAGATTGATTCCGAAGGCACTTCCGAATCCGAAGCAAAAAATAGAGTGCTTGAGCAACTTGGACGACAAGTCACGGTTGCCATGGGCAATGGAAATAACGATGCACTTATGCTTAAAAACGCAATTATAGGTATATGTATCATCGGTTCAGAAGGTGCATCTAAAGAGTGTGTAAAAAATTCAGATGTAATAATGCTAAGTCCTTTAAATGCCATAGATTTTTTATTAGACGATAAGCTGATGATAGCAACTCTTAGATCATAAGATTATATTTATAATTTTTTCAAAGAATATAAATCAGTGATGATTTTATTGTCATTCTCTAATTTAAATATTATTAAACATCTTAGAATTTTTATATATCTCTTGTTAATGCATCTCGTATATCTGTTGAACTTAGCTTTTTCCCATACGAATTTAAAATCTCGGGAACGGTTATGATTATCAATGGAGTAAAACCCCTCTTTATCCTTAGTCTGTTAATTTTTAAACATGTTGCATAAGTTTCAGTGCTAGATACTAACGCTTGTAATTCTGGTGAAAATATAGTATTGCCGAAAGAATCGCTCAATGCCGTAATTAAATATTCATTTTTATTCAAGCATAAATCCATTTCCAAAAAATTCATTATTGAACTTTTTCTTTCTTCGAAACTTTCAATATAATTTCGAAACGCTTTTTTATCTAACATTACATCCGTGGTTAGCCCGATAAAGAGAAAGTCTCCTAAAGAAGCTGCAATTGTTAATAAAGACTTATGTCCTTCGTGTAAATGATCAAATGTACCACCAACGCAAGTATTTTTAAAAGGTTTCATTTTGCTGTACTCTTTTTCGATTCATCATTAGTAATTTTCTTTCTATCCCAGACTTCAAAGGCATTGTTCTCTGTTGAAATCATTGCTTGATTAAAATTTTTAAAATCGAAATTTGGTAATTCAAACACGATATCTAAAATTTTTTGACTTCCCTCCAATAAACCATCAATTGGGATCATAATAATCTCTTTAAACTGCATCAATAAAAAGATATCTGGTTCGAAAGGGCCCTCG
>JAEOUI010000250.1 GCA_016839425.1 Promethearchaeota archaeon | reverse complement strand
CTCACATTTCATAATTGACAACGACGACTCCGAGCGAAAATCTGAAATCGAGGATTTAGGGATTATTACTCATCGCTATAATACGATAATGAACGATCAAATTAAAAAAGAAAAATTAGCGAGATTTGTTTTGGATCTGGAATTATATTAATAATAATCACGGTGTTTCCGGAGAGGTTTCTGGAGAGAGAGAGGGTTCGGCACTTGCTTGATCCTTGCTCTCCTCTTCTGGCTTTTCTTCTTCAATTTTAACATAATCCCCAACCGTTGTAAGTATCTGTTTGATCTTTCCCTCTTGTTTCAATCGAATCATAAGGTTTCTATGTTTCATATAAGAGATTGCTTGTGCAATAACAGGAATAACAACGATAATCGGAAGCAATAAAACAATGATAGCTTCGGGGGAGCTTTGTATCACTACACTATCACTGATAGCAGGAGGTAATTGGAATAAATTGGTGAGGAACCACTCGGGATGAATGATGATAAAACTAATGATGAGGAGAAGCACTAGTCGAACAGAGAAATTAATGATTGTTGATTTAGCAAGATGAGTAGCCCTAGGGGCAGCTGTTTTCGCAGTAATCGTATCTTCGGCCTCTGGATCTTCCTGGAAAAGGCGTTCAATAAAACGACCTAATCTTCTAGTCTTGGATGCCGCTGTTACGAGTTTCTTTTCTTCAGCCTCGAGTTTTTTTTTTCTATCATTTCCTTGACATACGAAAAACCAGAGCTTATCGTGCTCGTGAAAACCTTCCCAACCGTTTCTTTTTTTAATTCTAATTCTTCTTTTCTTTTTTTAGCTTCCTCCTTGATCTTATCGACATTTGCAATCACATGAGCAGATTCTCGTTTTAGCAACCTCAATTGTGCTTCCAGACGATCGCTTCTTTCAAGGGAAGGTTTGCTAACCAAGTCCGTGTAATTAATTTGGAAAGCAAGTTCTAAATAAATATAGGCGAATATAGCGAGACCAACAATCGAACTACCAATAAACAAGAAAAAATTGTCGATAGGGAGATCATGAACGCTAGGACTTACGGGATCGGGAATGTTTGCGAGTTGTGGTATTAAAAGATCTGCATCAAATCCAAATAAATTTAATATATCTTTAAATCCAAAAACCATAACAGGTATTATTATCATCAACATCAAACTTCCGATCGACCTAAGGTTGTATTTTGGGTTGCTCTTATAAATAGCCCGTATTGCGTATACGATAGCAATTATAAAACAGATTTGGAACACGACCAAATATAAATCAGAAAGAAAGATTTGCAATTCTTCCAAAACTTCGTCTAAAATATGATCAAAATCGGGAGCTTCACCCGTTGTTGTAGAAAAACTAAACCAAGAACTAAATAAATATCTAAAAAACGAAGTAACCGCTGCTACGGACTGTGGTTGTCCGAAAGTAACGATATAAGAAACCCCAAAACCAATTCCATATATGATGATAAACACGAAATATGTTAAAACATTTTTAATCGAAAAAATAAACGCAACAATGGCAGGTTCTCCGTTATCCGTGTAAAGAATTGCCAAATAATCAAAGACAGTAAAAAATATTGATAAAACTACGAGAAATATAACACCATTCACAAGCCTAAATCCAAACAAGTATTTTCGCGCCATAATTCAATAAGCCTTCCCTTTTTTCTTTGCTTCCATATAATTCGCCAAAACTTGATTTAGCATATCGTCAGGTCCGCAGGTTATAAGATTTACACCCATTCTTGTGATTTCTTGCTTAATGGCCACGATGTGTTCCATCATTTCCTCACTAATGGCTTCCGCCAAGGCCTTGTCCGTGGATGACAAATCCATTTCGTGTATTTCAAACCACGGTGAGAAAGGATTTATCATTATTATCGAGTGATTAAAAGGAATTAATTTTTTAAGTCCTTCAGTAATATCCTTAGTATTTGATTCTAGATCCGTTATGATAAAGATCAAACTTCTTTTTTGGAATCGCTTCGTAAATAGATCCATTGCTTCTGCAAAGTGACATCTTGCTGAAGGTTTCACTCTTGCAACGAAATCTAAAACATTATAGAATTGATCATCTCCTTTGTTTGGTTTCAGGAACTTGAAGTTTTTTTTATCTGAAAATGTATAAACTCCAACACTATCTTTTCTAGTAAGCGATACTTTCGTTAATAAAAGGCAAGCTCGAATCGCATACTCGAATTTAGTATTTTCAATCGCACCTCCAGCCATACTACTGGAAGAATCCACTAAAATCATAACGGTAACATCCCTTTCAGTTTCGTGTTCTCTTACAATAAGCCTCTGTTGACGAACACTGGCTTTCCAATCTATCAATCTGAATTGGTCTCCAAACGCATATCTCCTCATCCCGTAGAATTCGGAACCAGTTCCTTTCTGTTTCGACCTTTGAGATCCATAGCTCAACTGTAAGGATCTTTTAGAACCTAAAATTTCGATTCTCTTGATATCTTCATAGGGAGGATACACTAATATATCTGTTACGCTATTAGGAACAATTCTTTCGGTGGAATTAAAACCTAACCTATCTTTTACAGTCAACGATAAGGGACCTAATGGATATTCTCCTCTTATTTTAGGTTCAAGGACATATGAAAACTTGATGGTTTTTTTTGCACCTATTCTCGTTGAAATGAAATTTTCTCCTAGGATTAGTCTAAAAAGTTGGGGATTGTAATAATCTCTAATTTCTAAAAAATCAAAATCGTGTTTTCCCACGTTCTCAACTACGACTTTTACATGTAGGAAATCATCCCGAAAAACCTTTTCCTTGTCAAGTTCACGGTGTACTTGTAGCTCTTCTACATTCATATGCAGTGCAAAAAATGGCAAGCTAATCACCGTGCTAAACAAAAGAATGATCCCAAAATAAATTAGAAAATAATTTACAAAAGCGAATCCAGCACACAGGAAAAATCCTGCGAATATTATTAATGTTCTCCCTTTTCCACCAAAAATATTTATCCACCAACTTTTTCTCTTGATTTACATCGTAATGCTTGATTAAATCGGAATGGGTATTTCTTCGAGGATACTCTTGATCACGGATTTAACATCTAATCCTTCGAGTTCGGCTTCTGGCTTGAGAAGAATCCTATGATTTAAAGCGGGCATCGATAGAGCTCTTACATCATCTGGTGTAACATATATCCTTCCAAGAATCGCAGCGCGAGCTTTGGAACATTTCATAAGCACCAAGGAAGCTCTTGGACCGCACCCCAAAGCGATTTGGGGGTGATTTCGAGTTTTCAAGATAATATCCCGAATGTATTTTAGGATTCGATCGTCAATGTAGACCATATTCATTAACTTTTGGGCGGCTAATAGTTCTTCGCCGTTCGTAATTATTTCTACAGACGGAGAGTCGCCAGTAAGCTGTCTTCGAAGAATTTCTACCTCTTCTTGGTCTTCAGGATAGTCTAACCATAACTTAAAGAGAAATCTATCCACTTGTGCTTCAGGTAAGGGGTATGTCCCCTCCATTTCCACGGGATTCTCCGTTGCAACGACTATAAATGGTTTTTCTAGTTGAAGCGTCTGGCCTTCAATCGTGACCTGTCTTTCAGCCATGGCCTCCAGGAGAGCTGCTTGTGTCTTCGGAGCACTTCGATTAATCTCATCCGCAAGCACGAGATTTGCGAAAATGGGACCTTTTTGGAGAACGAAAGCACCTTCTTGTTGGTCGAAAATTTTAGTTCCGGTTATATCTGCGGGTAACAGGTCAGGCGTAAACTGAACTCTTTTAAAAGATATCCCTAAAGTGTTTGCAAATGTTTTAGCCATTACGGTCTTTCCTAACCCAGGCACTCCTTCTAAGAGTACATGTCCATTCACGAGCAATGCTACGAACAGTTGCTGCAAGATCTCTCCATTTCCCACAATAACTCGGGAAACTTCCGATAAAACATCTTGAGCGATCTCTCGAATCGGCGTTACATCAAGCGTATCCCTAGAATCTCGAGATTTAGCTTTTTCTGCCATATTTTTTCACACCTATTTTTTAATTTTTTAATTTTTTATTTTGTTTTTAATTGTTATATATTAAGATAAACTTGATCATATATTTTTCATAGCCCAGGACATTTCCAAGAATAGTTCTTCAAAATCCTGAGGATTTCTAATGTTACTTTTTCCTGCCTTAATGGCCAAGAGCCTGTCCATTATTTTTGTTAATCTTCTTAATTTCATCTTGTTTACTTTTCCCCCTACTTCCTTCGCCACGACAAGATCAATGACATTCTTCGTCGTTATTGGCTTTCCTCCTAACTGTGCGTTGAGCTTCCTCTCGATTCTCCTAAATAACAGTGTGATGGCTTTTCCATAATGACTTTTTTCTTTATACCAATCGATTTTTTGTGTGAAAAAAGTTGATGTTCGGAACTTTTCTTTTTCTTCCTTTTTCTCCTCTTCTTCGATCCTTTTTTTCTCTGCTTTTTCATCTTTTTTAGGAATGTATTTTCGCAATGTATAGGCAGCTAAAATGGGATAAGCCCACGCCGTGAGGGGATTAGTTGATAAATGAACAACATATTCCAAGATGAGTCCAAATATACCTGCTGAGGTAAGGTCGCGGGAATATTCAGGTCGAATGTGAGCCTCATCGAAAACAATGATCCATTCGTCAGGATCGTCAACTCCGTTATAAGTAAGCCAATTTATGATGTTCATGCCAAATTGGTAATTATCAAAATCGTACAAGAGGTCATTTGAAAAGCAGCTCGCATCCGAGCTTACAAACACGCGGAAATTTGTTAATTCTTTGGCCAAAAAGACCACGGGTGCGAATAATTCGCTTCCAAGTGGAAATTTATTTAGTACGCTGAGATCCGCCCCCGTAATCGATTTAAGCGTTTCTGTAATCAAAGATAGATCAATATAATCGTCTACTGGTTTAGATTCGTTATCTACTCGATACATGTGGTCTCCATTCTTATCCACCCAACTATTATCACTCGAAGTCTGTCCTATAACATCCCAACCAAACATTTCTAAAAGCGTTCTTCCTCCAGCAGCGGCAGTGGCTTCCGATAAAATAACTTGAGACACGCCTTCAGTTATCGGATGGGGTTCTAAATTTGTAATTATGGGAAATGTAGGGTCTCCCTGTCCAAGATCGTTTGTAAGGCACGAAGCATTGTCGTGTAATACACCATCGGCCATAATGGTCATCGGGAAGGTAGTACTATTTCCACCAGTTGTTAAAGTTGACCATTGATTGGCTATAAACACTTCCCATAAAAGCATGTATGTCGATCCGTGATCGTGGGCTAAGAAAAGAGAGTTTTTTCTCTCTGAAGACGTATCGTTGAAGAAATCAAGAAAAAATGGAACATCAAAGATTGGAGAATAAATCTGATTTGGTCCTAGTAAAACTAAGCAAACGGATTTATCCAAGCGTTTAGTTGCACTCAAACTAGATTGCACGCTCATCGTTTCAAATCCAGCAGCTTCGATTTCAGAAAGATACGAAGAACAGCCATTCCACTCGCTATTATAAACGGAAAAATAATGGTTGTTCTTTCCTTGGTCAACAATAGGAGAGAATAAGGGGATAAAAGCAAATACAAATATTATGGCAAATAAAGCTCTCCTGTATAAGGAGCCCTTCTTTGACTTGCGAGACCTGCTTTCTCGAGTTTTTTGAACCATTGAATTTCTTAAAAACCAGACAAAACTCAAGATCAAAAAAACGGCACCGAAAAAACATGCATATGGAATATAGCCAAAGAGAGTTGGCAACACCCCAGGATTTTGAATCTGGTATGCAGAATAAAAATCACTAATGATAAATCCAAAAATGATTAAATACACGATAAAAAATATGTATAATAATCCTTTGGAAACTTGCACGCTTTTTAGGGATGTTTTACCTGTTACTACTGTAGCCATAATATATCCTTCAATGTGTATTTTACAATATTATTCTTATAAGCTAAAAGAGAACGATTTATTCGTGATTTCCTTGTGCAACGCCGAGAACAAGGAAATGGTCGATTCGAATTCCTTAGATGTGGGTTCCACTCCACCGTATATGATATCTTCGATTTGTTTGATGAAGACATAAGTATTTTGTGGATTTAATCCCAATTCGTTAACGCATGTTATTGCATACTCGCGAATTGTCTGGTACGGTTCTCTAGGTTTCTTATGCTTCTTAAAAATGAGATCCGTGTACACCAGATAGATGTAGGCAATTGCTTCCTTTGGTCGCTTTGTTTGAACGAGGATCTTGACATTTTGAAATCGCTCCTTTGCGTTATATTCAGGCTCTTGTTTCTTCTTCTTTTTTCTCAAACTCGGTTTTTTAGCCATAGTATCCAACCTTTTTTTTATTAATTAATTTTTTTCACACTTATAATATTTTCTTTTTGAAATTTTATATCATTTTTTCTAAAATTTTAACACGAAATTATATCCAGTCAAATCGAAATACACTTGGCTGAACAATTCAACGACACTATAAAAATCATTTTCAGTTATTTCGAACGGCCTGGAATAAATGATTTCTTCTACTTTTGTCATGAACGGATAAACCACCGTTGGTTTCATCTTGAACTCTTTAACGGAAACAATAGCAAAATCTCGAATTGTCTCGAATTTCTTTTTCTTTCTACCGTATTTTCCGTCGATTAGCGTCATAAAAATTGCGTTGAACAAGTAGGATAACGCCTCTTCCAACCTACCAGTTTCTTTAAGTATTTTAAGGTTCGATATCTTTTTCTCAAGAGGGATGGTAGTTGAAAAAGAAGCTTCCCTTTGCTTTTTTAAGAAGTAATATCCATATCCAGCTAAAGCTGCCCCTATAACAACTACAATTGGTATGAACACCATGAAGAACTCTGCGAACGGCATTTGTCCAGCGGGTCCACCGGACTGCGTTACTGGCGCGGGATTAATTAATATGTCAGTAACCGCATCAACGAAAACGAGTCCGCTTGAAGTATTTAAATATACTTGATAGCTCGCAGTACCGTTAATTGCTGGAAGAATTAAAGAACACGTAAACCTACCTTGTGAATCGGTTTGGGCGAGACCATATACAGAAGTGGATCCATTATACATCACTGTTACAGCTCTATTAAATATTGGAAAACTTGCAGAAGCTAATCGTCCAGAAATCGTATATTGCTGTCCAGCAACTCCTGTTGAAGTAGATGGGTTAGTTAATGTAATAGCTTGGAACACAAATATACTTGAACAATTTACCTCGGAATAAGCCACATAGGGGACATTTGAATAAGACAATTGGAGCGTTAAATTACCCGAAGCGGATGGAGCAATGATATTATCGATTCCACCTTGAGAATCTGTTGTAATAAAACCTGATGAGACGAGATTGTTTAAATTATCATACCAATTTAGATTAATTATTGCACTATCAATCCCTAATCCGCTTTCAAATAAAAGTGAGCCAGTTAGATCTATATCTTCCATTTGATAATAAGGTATGGAAGTATCGATTATCATATTTGAAAATTGGGATGTAGTATTTGCATAAATTGTATAGTTATAAGTATTGATATATTCAACTTGATCCACAGGATTTGCAATTACAACATCGATAATATGAGGAACGAATACATCAGTATTTATTGGAAGTGAAAAATTACTGATATAAAAATATCCTTGATCTATAGTGAGATTATAATACGATGGATATACGACACCATCTAATCTAATTTGTACCGTATAACCAACGAAATTTTTTGAAGGATCATAATAGTGATATAATCGTCCAATTATGGGAATGATTGTTCCTCCAACTTCGTATCGATTACCATCAACTTCGGTGTTTAACAACTCCAAATAGGCCCATATATAAGACGGATTTACTTCTGGGTTCTCATTATCATTAAATGGTGGCTCTTTATATTCATAACTCATTATATTCCATACAATTGGAAGGTAGACTAAAATAATTAATAAAAATGAAATCCTTATTTTTTTTTTTTTTTAAATTGCATTTTCATAATTCTTATCCAGTGTTTTTATTTAAAATCTATTATTCGTAAGTTTCCTCCAAAGGTGCTATAACATTATCCATCCCATTATAACTAGGATCAAAGTTCACAGCAATAATGGTTTCGCTAATAAATCGTAAACCTGTAAATAACTCATCAACAATAATTGTACCGTTAAAATATCCATTAATATCGGTTAATACTGTAACATTCCACGCAAAAATGGTGCCATTGAGACTATATTCAACGGTTAAGTTTAAATAAACTCCCGAAACACCAGAACCATTATCCCACAGTAAGCGACCCCAGGCATTTAGCACATCACCCCCAATCCATAAAGTTGGACTGGATGGTTGATAATTTGTATTAAATCCTAAAAGTCCCGAATCAAAACTTGTTGTAGCTCTAACTGAAAAAGTTATGGAGGAACTACTTGCGTGAGTCATATTGTCATTAAGTAAAAGCCAATCACTATACAAACTTCCATTAAAATCTATTCTTAATTGATAAACACCAATAGGACAGGATTGGAGGATTGAAGCAATTGTAAAAGAACATTGACCATTGTTTATTGTTACTGGCTGAGAACCCTGCAAATTCAGATATAAAGCGGATACATCCGTACCTTCACTGTCTAATAAGATAAGATTGAGTTGGAGCCCTTCGATTGCCGTTGAGCCTCCATCAGAAACCTGAACATTAATTACTTGATTTATAGAATTTCCTCGGATTATAGATGTCGGAAAAGAGGGAGGAAGCGTGGAAATCGTGACTGGAGCGTCAATTATTACATATGTCATATTAAATTCGTCAAATCCACTTAATTCAACCCTGAAACGATATAAACCTGCGTGAAGTGTATCCGTGTCTATGATAAACTCGTATGTTCCACTGCTTAAGCTAATACTATCAATGGTAGACCCAGTATAATCGTTAATTAAATCAGCATTCCCAGATGCTAGACTTCCAGCTTGAGTGATGGTTCCAGTCAATTGAATCCATTGTCCTTTCGTGAACGATTCAGGATAGTTAATAGGATCTATATACACATCAGGATAGACAGTGGATGTTCCGTTAATGTAGAGAGATATGGTAATGTTATAGGGATCTTCAACTTTCAATTCGTAATTTCCGTTTGCAAAACTATTGAAGTTTGGATTTGCAGGAAAGGAGAAATAGTAAGGATTATTAATGTTATTCGGTGCAGTGTAATCGAATACGCCGTTAAAATTAACTCTGATGGTGTAATTTTTCGCAGTTAAGGCGCTATTCACATAATATCTTAGGAAAATTTGTCCCGTGTCGTTCAATACGGTACTTCCGTCGAGAAGGGTCAAATAGTTCCCAAAAGGCGTCATTTCAACAGCACCATCGAACAGGTGAACCGTAATAGTACCATATTTTACCGAGCGGGTGGCAACTGGATCGTCCAAGGATCCGCGTATAACAAAAGTTCTTCCACTTGAGGATGTACAATTTACAACAAAAGGATCTGGACTATTAGTAAGTGTGATTGATATTGAATCGTTTAAAATGAAATACGAGTAATTAGAATAAATAGAATAATACGCTCGAATTTGATGTGGTCCCGCAACTGAATGTTGCGTAGTATAATAAGTATAATAAGCGTAACCGAATCCATCAGTAATGTCGTATCCAATATACGATCCATTAGTTACATCGTAAAAGTCAACTTGTAGCCCGCTTAAAACTGTTAAACCTTGCGTCAGGCGAACAGTAAGATTCACGGCGTTGTATCGGCTAATAACGGGATTATTATAATCGGACGAGTCGGTACCATTGATCCAAAAGTCAATGGTAATGGGAGTATATTCGGTAACTTGCAATTGCGATGTAAAATCGTAGGAACCCGTGATTGTGGTAATATTAAAAGTATAGGGATACCGAGGATCGGTAACATCAAATGAACCGTTAAAATCTAGCCTTAAGGTGTAGTTTCCGATTTCCATTCCAGAAGAGCCAACCATTAACGAGAAAAATCCACCCGAACCTACTAAGATTGGATAGGAGTATTCGATGATTCCCTTGAACATTTTTAATGTCATGATAGAATCAAGAATGGCAGCGGAACTCACATCATCTAATAAATATCCCGACACTGTAAAATAATCCCCTTCTGTTTTATTAACAACCAATGGCAAAGGACCAGATACAGTCGAAAAGGTAACAGCGTCGTTAAGGACATAATAAGAATAATTAGTTTGATAACCAACTTGTGCCCACAGCAGGTTCGGACCTACCGTGGCGTTATCGATTCCAACCAAATAATTTACAACCGTCGTGTTTCCAGTCGGACCGGTTGTTGCAGAATCAACATAGCCATTTGAATCGTAAAAATCAACCACGACGCCTTCAAGAGGAGTTATTCCGCTTTCATCTAGCACTTGTGCCTTCAAGGAAAGCGTAGATCCGCGAGTAACCACAGGGTTAGGAGCGTTATCAGATGGGACATTATTTATATAAAAGTTCAACATTATAGGAACCTCTTTATCGATGTATAGATCTTGAGGATCGCTGGCTCCAGTCACTGATGAAGTAGTCAAATATGGAAATGTATACACCCCAGTATCGGGAGGGAAAACATAATCCCAAGTTCCAGTTGCGTTTGCATACACTTGATAGTCTCCCTTATTGACAAAATTACCGTCCACGAATAAATCAGCACTAAAAGCTCCGTTACTATCAGCAGTTGTGGTATCTGGACTAAGCGCAAAGAACTGATTTGATGTACCATTTTCGTATAATGAGAATTCAAGGTTCGTATATGGCACGAAATTTCCAAGAGAGTCCTCCACGGTTCCACTTACGGAAATCGTTGAGTTAGAAACATCAGAAACATTTACGGCTCCAGGATTTATGGGATTTAAAGTTATATCGAGCGTGTCGTTTACGATAAAATAACCAAGGCCTAAGACATTTGGCGTATACTCGCCAATAACGAAGTTTGGTCCAGCTACTCGCGATGAGCCAACGGGAACCGTTATGCTAGCAATGCCAAATGAATTAGTCGTGCCAGTTCCAATTACAGAATCATTATCATAGTTTTTAAATGTAATCAACTCGTCTGGAACGGGAGCAGAATTGTAAGTTAAATTAGCCGATAAGGTGATATCATCGGTTCTATCAACTAACGCATAAGTAAAAGGTTCATAAATAAAATGACCATCACACATAACAGCGAGCGTGTAATTGCTCTCAAGGAATGGAGGTATTGGAGCAGTGCCAATATAATTCTCGTAGTAAACATCGAATTGTTGCCAGTTTCCGTTCCCTTGAGCGTCCGTTGGAATGAAGATCTCTGCCCAGCTATAGATATTCCTATACATCACATCAAAACCAGTCCCTTCGATTGGATCAATATATTCCTCGACATATCTGGTGTTAAATCCGTCAACAAAGCGAGCTGGAACACCAAAGGCCCTCGCAAGGACGCAAAACACCGAAGCAAAATCAGAATACATTCCTTCGCCAGAGGCACAAAACCAATTAAGACGATCGGTTTCCGTTTCAGGCATTGGAGAATAATTAAGCGTGTAATAAGATTGAAGGTAAGCACGTATTTTGTTGGCAATAACGAAAGAATTGTCTCCTGGAAGGATTATCGTGGCGAGATCGTCGTAGACGGCCTTGAAATCGGTCATCCAAGGGCGATTGATGTATGTAAAAAGATTTTCGCTGTTAATTTCTTGATAACTTTCAACAAATTGGGAGTAACTACTCGATGGACTGCTCACATACTGGCACGAGCCATTCAAGTCGTCTTCTGTAGGTAAGCTGACGCCTCTCATGAGGTAAGATAAGTCAGTATCCACTGCGCTATCAAAAGACACTCTCAAGGCAGTTCCATTCAAACCATCGGTTTGCGTTCGCACGATGACAGAGTCGGCATCTAACTGCTGTGCTTGGACACTCCCTTGCATTATATAAGGATTGGAAAACAGCGTAGGTGCAGTAAATTGATTGTTTCCTGCGTTTGCACTTAAATTATGGAATTTTATCTTAAATAATTCTGTATATCCATATTGAGGTTCAGTATAGTCCGTATACAAATCAATTGTGTCGAGATCGGGATCTATTGCGCTCCAAGTCCCATCAATGTACTGATCGTAACACTCATATTTCCACAGATAATCCTCCATATCGTTAACGGAGGTGTAAGCATAATCATAGACGGAAAACACTGTGACATTTGAAAACATTAAAGCAGCCATTAAAGCCGCTAAGTCATCAAGCGGAATATCGTCAAAATTACCGTCAAACATGTCCAAAAGGTCTTCTAACATATCCTGAGTTAATTCAAGACCAAGACTTTCGAACAATTCCATAAGCTCCTCTAAACTAAATGGGAAAGGAATGTCAACAAGCTCCAAATCATCGTATTCAGCACTACTTTGTCTATCGCTGGGCACATTTCGTAGCGATCCGAAAACCAGGTTGAGTAATGCCACGGAAAATGCAAACGCAACGACTAAAATCACGGCAAGAAAGACTACTTTCAAAATCTGCGATCGTACATTGCTGGGACCTAATAATTTTTCTCTAATTTCAGACATGGGTAGACGGTGTGATTGTTATGATCAAATATATTTTAGCACATTTTAGAATAGTAATCAAAATTATCATTTATATATATTTAGATCCATTTAGAAGCTAATATTGGACTTTAATGAACTCTTAACGATTAAAAAATACCAACACTATCGGTTAAAATACTTATTGGCTATAACTTCAAACAAAAGTAAGAAAAAATAAAAAAATTAAAACTCGTAGCCACATCTAGAGCAAATCAATTTCTTCGCATAAATCGTTTTAGGAATGTAGCTTATGATTCGCGTCTTGTCTTCTACTTCCTTGATCGAGTTGCCTGTTGCACCACAATTCACGCAAACTCTTCTACCACTCATCCCCCCAGAGGAAGGATCTTGAGTTGCTGCGGGTTCAGGTGATGTTGAAGCTCCAGGGGCCGCGGGTGCTGGGGCAGGTGTCGAATAGGACGATGCACCATAAGATCCTGGGAATGAAGTACCGCCAAATCCTTGAGAACCAGAACCTTGAGACAAAGAGCTGGCCATTACAGGTACAGGTTCTTTCAATTCAGAGATTCGCTTGTCCTTATACTTGAGTTCTTCCGTTAATTTGGCTATTTGTGCTTGAAGGGGTCCAATTTGTCCCGATAACATTGAATTTTGTTGTTGGAGTTGCGATATTTGGCTTTGTAATTCTGGAATTTGTGCTTGAAGTTGCCCTCGTTCGTTATTTAATTGGGCAATCTGGTTTTGGTACCCTTGGACGGAAGATTGCATGGAATTAAGTTGGGAGTTTAATTGGTTGATCTGAGCATCTTTGGAGCTCACTTGA
The DNA here is from genome assembly GCA_016839425.1 of Promethearchaeota archaeon. The sequence goes on along the minus strand of JAEOUI010000250.1, from coordinate 22,592 downwards.
GCTTGTAATTGACCGACTTGAGTTTGAAGTTGATTTACCGTGCTCTGATATTGTTGCGACGAGGGACCAGTCGAGGCAGAATAAGATGGCGCAGGAGAAGGGGAAGCAGAAAATGTGGGTGCTGGAGGAACGGATGGTGGTGGAGGCGCAGTACCAGGGGCTCGCGGAGGGGGCGTTAAAGGAGGTTCTACAGGCGGTCTGCCCATACCATATTCGTCTTCTTCATCATCGTTATAGTTATAATTTGACATGCTTTACATTTCTTTTTTTTTAATTGGTGTTTCCTTGAAAATCATATAATGATTTAGATAATTTAATAATAACCCCTTAGTATATAAAGCTATTACATTAATTATTGAAAAATTATCGGTAATGTTCATATACGCTAAAAGAAAAGAAAAATACTAATATTGGTATCTGAAAGCAAAATAACATATAATTCAGAAACAATCCCAATAAGGTGAAAGGTTTTCCTTTAATTTTGCTACTACCTTATCTCTCATATATTCTAAGAGATTATCTTCGGACTTGCGCTCCGCCTCTAAGACGAGATCGTTGTCATCGTTGAGAATCTTTAGGCAATTATAAATTGCTATTGCTTGTTTATCGGCTTCGTATCCTCCTTCAAGCGTGATTAGGATTCTTCCTTTTGCGTATTTATCCGCAACAGTTTTAAGAAGTTTTAAATAATTTGCAGGTGCCTGATATGTCCAGCCCATATTCGTTAACCTATCAGTCCAGTGAGTGTCAAAACCAGCAGACACAAGTAGAAATTCTGGTTTAAATTCTTCTAAAATAGGAGAAATGATTTCTTCGAAGTACAAATTAATGACATCGTCAGCAGCTTGAGGAGGCATTGGATAATTAATTATTTTTCCCATTCCTTTTCCCGAACCTATCTCGTTGTGGAATCCGCTTCCAGGATAGAGAGTTCGTCCATCTTGATGAGAATTAAACATTACGAATTCTCCTTTTTCTGAGGGACTTCCTCCGTAAAATATGTCTGAAGTGCCATTTCCATGATGACAATCCCAATCAATCAGGGCAATTCGTTTTATATTTTTTTTCCGAAATAAATACTCGATAGCAATTGCCACATTATTGAAAATGCAAAACCCGGAGCATTTATGTGCATTTGAATGGTGTCCAGGAGGACGCACTGCAGCAAAAGCACTCGAAATATTTCCACTCAAGATCTCGTCTATTCCCGTTAGATTTCCACCAACCGAATAGAGGGACGCTTCATAAGTCTTAGGAGAAATCAGCGTGTCCCCGTAATCTATGACTTGAGTTCTTCCCGTAGATTCGGCCATCTTGCTTAATGATTGGACCTGTTCGATGAGTGCGTCGTCGTGCACATATTTGATTTGGTCTAAAGTTGCCGCACGGGGTGTAATGAGCTTATAATCTGGAGAATCAAAAAGTTTTTTTTCCTTGAGATAATCCATCAATACGATAAGCCTTTCGTGGCTTTCAACATGCGTTCCGATCCTATGCTCAAGATATATAGGGTGATATATGAATCCGACGGTCATTTTTTAAATTCTGCTCCTTGTTTGAATTTTTTTTATATTTAGAATTTTAGTAATATATTATTTTTTGTAGCATTTGTTTATAAAGGTTATCAATGATATAAACGCAAAGAAAAAAAGACAAAATAACCATTATTCTTGATTTTTGATTCCTAGTAGAATTTGTATCATTAGGATTTTTTTAAGAGAATTCCTTGATAGAGTTTCTTAACTAAACTAAATTTGCGTTTTTATAAACTTGTTGTTTTGCTATTGATTTAAATTCTATTAAGGATATATTGCAATAATAATGAGTAATTCGGTTAATTTTGTATTAAAGATCATTGTCATTGGGGAACCTGCAACGGGCAAGACGAGTTTGGTAAAAAAATACATTTCAGGTCATTTTTCACAGGATTATCGGGCTAGTATTGGTACAAACATGTACATCAAGAAAGTAAAATTGGATTCAGGCGAAGAAGCGAAAATCCAATTGTGGGACATTGCTGGTCAAGAAAAATGGATTAAAATGCGACATATTTATTATAGGGGGGCTCAAGGAGCGCTCGTATTAGGAGATTTGACTCGAGAAAAATCTTTCGATCAAATCGAATCCTTTTGGCGGGAAGATTTGCTAAAATATTGTCCTGATATTCCTGTCATTCTCATTGCTAATAAGAACGATTTAAAAGCCGAAACTTCCAATGAGAAAGTGGATGCAGTAGGAGAAAAGCTCGAGGCCATTTCAGTCATATACACATCGGCAAAAACCGGTGATAATGTCGAACAAGCGTTCAAAACGATTTCGGAAAAGGTTTACGAAAGACGAATCAAGATCAATCCTGATCCCCAGCCTTCTCAATCTTAAACATCCTTTCCCGTCATTTTGAGCTTATCTCGAGAGGGTTGATAAAGAGTACCCTCTTCTATAAGAGCTTCGATTGATTTATTAACAAACGACTTGTCAAATCCTTCTATTTCAAGTCTTTGAATCACGCCATTCTTTTCTAAGGCTTTCCATTCGTTTTCCTCGAACAATTGCTTGAGCAAGTCAAGAAGTTTTTCGAGCTTGTTGAGTTTTGTTCTCGATTGGCCAGCAATTATCATATCAATGTCAAATTTTCCCGTTTCCTTATCGTAACCCGTATCCTTGAGATAGCGCTTGAACAATCGAATAATCGCTTGAACATCATCCTTTGTAGCCTCTTCCCTCAAGGCCATTTTGGCGTGTGCTTCGCTCAAGCGAACCAGAGCGTCTAGGTTTCTGGCGAGTATTGAAACGACCGCATCCTCAGAATCGTATTGTCCCCGGAGATCCAAGTAAAATGACTTTATTGCATCCTTTGCTTCTCCGGATAAAGTCGGGTGGCATGTCCTTCGAGCGTACTTTATATATTTCTTGAGTGTATCCTCGTCAATAGGGGCTTCAAGTTCGATATTTGCTTCATGATCAGGAGAATCACCCTCAATAGATGCGGTGGCGTTGCTCAATATAAATTCCGCCATTTGGGCATCCTTGGCAGGATCTGGCTTGTCAACGACTTTAAATATCAAATCAAACCTGCTTAATAGGGACGGAGGCATACGAACATTTTCAGCAAAACTTTTATATTCATTATATCTTCCAGAATGAGGATTGGCTGCAGCTATTATGGCTGTTTGCGATTTTAGAGTAGCTACAATACCCGCCTTTGCTATGCTCACGGTCTGTTGTTCCATCGCTTCATGTAGAGCCGATCTATCTGCCGTGTCCATCTTATCGAACTCGTCTATGGCAGCAACGCCCCCATTGGCAAGAACGACTGCCCCTGCTTCTAAGTTCATTTGACTCGTTTCGCTGTCCTTGAGTACTGCTGCGGTCAATCCAACAGCGGTGGAGCCTTTTCCGGAAGTATAAAGCCCCCTGGGAGACTTTTCAACGGCTGATTTCAGCACTTCGCTGTTGTGTGTAATAATATTTCCATTGGCGACTATAAAGTGTTCGTCTTCTGTTCCAATATCGTAAACGCGAGTTGTTCCATTAATTACTTCTATTTCAATGACTTTATCCCAAAAAATATCAGATTCAGTGATTGTTTTAAGCCATAGCAAATCCGATCCAAGATTTTTTCCTTTTTCTTTATAAATGGTTTCATATTTTTTAACAATTTTTTGCAGGTAATGCCTTCCACATCGTTGTCTTTGGGTTTTTCCTCGAAGTTGGGCCAAAAAGTCTCTCTCTTCGGTATTTCTTATACCTTTTAATCCAAGATCTTTAGAAATTCTCTGAAGGATGTTTCCAAAATTAGGAATGATATCTTTTTTTTGATATCGAGTTTTATTTTCTGAAAGTTTAACTACTCGTTCTAATCTTTCTTGTTTTCCCGAGGATAATAATCCTATACCCTTTTGATAAAATTTTAGGACTTCATCACCGGTCAAGATGATTTTATAATATTTATTACCTCTATACTTTCCAGACTTAATTACTTTAGTACCTATAGTCGAAAAGATACCAAGAGTACAAAACAAATCTGAAATAGAATAGGCTAGTTCCTTGCTCGCAGTAAGAGCATCGATATATAGATTTTCTTTTTCTATGGTTCCATCGCCCGTGAAATAACCAGATAATAGTCCGAGGCGGAATTCTGTTGGCGTAAATAAAAAATCATCTGGTAATTGTTTTCTTTCGGCGTGAGTTCCAAACATCTCTTCGAACCATCTTGTTAAACTAGATCTATGAAGTTGAACGGTATTATCGTGTTGATAATAAGAGGCCGTCCCAAAGAGGTTTGCCAAGCTATTTTGAAGAAGTGTTATGATATCTAGATTAGTATTTGTAAACCGAATTGAAGTTCCTTGCAAATCTCCTTCTGCCAAATAAAGACCTATAATTTCTCCAAATTTCCGATTTAGTGGGATTTTCCTTGGAATCCAAGAGCAATCGCGTTTTCTTCTAATCCAATCCCCATTTGGAACGGAAATCGGTTTGTTTCTATACGATAAAATCGTCGACCTAGCTACATTCGAATTGATACTTGCTTCATTTAGAGTAATTAAGCCATTATCATATAAAGAAATTTGATTATTTATAATTTTAGAATGTACTAATCCCTCATCATCAAAAAAGGGATTCATGTCAATAATATTCGAGTTTTCTTCAAATAAAAATTGTCGTGCAATGGGTAAATATAATTTTTCTTTTTGATACTCCTCGATTAATTGTTTGGAAGTCAATACCTTTAATTTTCCATCAATTAAAGTTGTAAATGAGTGATCTGGGGTTGTTATTATTGATCTTCCGGATTCGGTTTTCAATTTGATTAAAACACTAGCTTTGTGCCTACTTACCTCTTTTATCAATGATTTTTGGGTTTTTAAGTTATTAGGATTAATTGAGGCTGTAAAAATTGGATTTAGATCAATAGTTTTAAGGATTTCAGTTTCTCCTTTTTTAATGAGTTTCTCTTCATTAGTATCCAAAAGAGAATCGATAAAGCTACCTATTTTACAAACTTCCCATTTTATTTCATTAGTAAATTCATTTCCAACATATATCTTTTCAGATCCGTGGATGCTCTTCCCGGTCCCGGGATCTCCCATAAATAGCACATGAATGTCCCCCCTCTTGTATCCTCCTCCAGGTTTTTTTCTTCTTGTCCCTGAAAACAAGGCCAAGGCGCACGCCATTTTAAGATCGTCCCTACCGTATATGGTGGGTGCTAGAGAGCGAGCAATTTTTTTTTGTATCATTGGTTCTTTTGAAAGCAATTCAATTTGTTCCTTGTCTTCTTTAGTAATATCGAAGTCTTCGACCTTATCTTCGGGATCGATGTAATTTACTTCTATAAACGATTTGAAAAGAGTGGACTTAATACTTTTAATTGACTGAGCAATCACGGATTTGAATACGCCCATTATCCTTACCCGATCCCCGGGTTTAACGGCATCAACCAAATCTTCGTGCATCAAGACTGCCTGAACGGATCGAGGAATTCTTCCCGAAGGGAGCTCTTCTGGCATTTCTTGAATCATTATGCTTTGCCAATCAATAAATTCTGATTTTTTAGAGATTAATCGAAAATCTGCTTGACTTTTTGACTTGCATCGCGTGTTTACGCAAGAACGAGGCCAAGAAACCTGAGATGTGAGTTGAGGTATCTCAAATTCTACACCGCACATACCACATTCAAATTTTGCTTTCGTTAATTTAGGTCTTACCGTTGAGCTCCGTATCGTGATGCCCTTGAACCATACTAGCTTGTCTATGTGTTTAGCTCTTAAACCTCTAATTGGTATGGCTAGCGGGCCGTTATCGTCCTTAGTGGAAAAGCGAACAAAATAATTTTTATGAGCTAAAATACTTGAATTAAATTTAAGCGTGTTCTTAAAGGCTTCAATTGCGTCATTTATGACAAGTTCTGGATCTTCCCGTAACATATCCGCAATTTCTGAATCGTGCGAGAGCAAATCCTCGTAAAGAATAACGAGCGTATTTTCTCCTCTAGCGAAAATATCATTGATTGCGTCAAGATATTTTGGAACGCCTGGTTTTTCTTGAAAATACCGATAAAAATCTTCTATTCTTTGGGTAATATTTATCGGTGCTGAAGTGTTTGGTATGTGTGTTGTCATAGTTCTTGCTTCTCTGTTTTAATATTCCTATATATTATTGATGATTTTAAAATGTGAAATATCAACTGATAAATTATTGATAATTTAATAAAAAACAGAAATCCCATCACTTATGAAAAAGTCGAGGGCCTGAAGATTTAGTAATTGAGTTTAAGCACCCAAGCCCTCTCCAATATCATGTAAAACCTTGCATATAACGGGATCTTGCGACATTTCGCACCGGATCTTCAAGAGCGAAACAACTCGCTTTTTAGTTTTATCATCCTTGTATTTAGCGGTTCGTCCCAACACGAGAGCTATGGAGCGTTGGGTGTTTAAAGAAGCTTGATCAGAAAGGTTTTGGAGGAGTTTAGAAAGAATTTTATCGAGACCGATTTTATTTATTATTTCGACAACTGCATTTATTGCACCCGATCTCACACCTTCTGCATCGTCTCCAAGTAGAGATACGATGAGATCGAATATCTTTTCAATTTTATCACTATAAAGCGGGAGCAAATCAGTAGAAGCTTCTCTTACATTAGATTCTTCATGTGTAAAATTTTTTGAGAGTTTTTCAAACGGAACTTGTGATGCGTCAATATTGGGTGCTTCCGAAAGAATTTTCATGGCCGATCTTCTTACCCATCCTTGTTCATCTTCGAGCAAGTCTATAAGCGTTTTAATAATCACATCCTTTTCTTGAATTCTTTCTATTAAATGCCCTAATCCAGCAACTGCAGCCTCACGTACATTCCATTCTTCATCATTAAGCGAAGTGTTGATCAAGTAGTTGAGTATTTCTGTTGGATCATCCTTTCCAAGATATCCTAAGACAATAGTAGCCGATTCCCTTACAAAAGAATCCTCGTCAGATAAGAATTGCGCCACGGAAGGTACAGGTACGATCTCAGACGATGATTTAGCAATTTCAATTATCGATTTTAAAAGTGCTAACTTGATAGATGTGTCTTGTTTTATCATAAAATCAAATATATCATCAAGAACGGGTTCTAAGGAGGAAGGATTTTCCTTTGCCACTTTTTGAAATACTTTATTCGCTTCTTTAATCACTTTATCGCTCTTTGATTTTTCCATCACATTCATAACGGGTTTCAGTTTGATTAAATCAACATATTCGTCCACTAAACCACCTAATGCGGAAACCGCATTAAAAACAGCATTTTGATCGTCAGAACCAGAATATTTCAATAATTTTGAAATTACTTTTTTTGGTTTTTTTCTTGCCATTTTAATGATAGTAGTCGCAACAATACCCTTTGTAATGAACTTGGATTCGTCAGGTATAGCAATCAAGTTCTTGAGAATCAATTTGGGATCTTCTTCGTATTTTTCAACAAGAATATTCGAAACTAAATTCTTTAGTTCGAGATTATCAGACTTTATGAATTTGAGAAGGAGTGATAATATTTTATTTGGATTTTTTTTCCAAAGCTTTCCCATTAGAGATAAAACGCTATTGGCAATGTTTAAATCATCATAATTTAATTTCTCCACTATGTCGTCAATCTTGAATGATTTTGAATCTTCGTTGAAAAACTTTTCAAGAACCAAAACGGAATTATTCCGCACTCGTTCATCTGCGTCTGTTAATCCATCCAAAAAAGGAGTTACAGGAATTTCTAAATCTTCAATGTTTTCCACTTTTGTAAGAAGGGCAAAAACTGCCGCCCTTACAGAACTATTAGGATCAGTTATTAATGTTTTTATTTTTGATAGTAATATGAGATCATCTTCGTGGATTTCAATATTTTTCAGATTATTTACTGCAGCAGCTCGAATTTCCTGCTTGGAACTCGCCATTTTTTCGAATATAAGTTTAAGCGGAACGTTTTGTAGGGTTTGAGACATAAGAGTTAACGTTTTGGCTTGAACGAGACCATCAGGATCGTTCAATAATTCACCGAAATCGAGTTTATTAGTTAAATCTTTTCTCTTTCCAATCATTTTTAATGCAATATTCATTCCAATTTGCCTTAATCTCCACTCTGAATCATTAACCATCCTTATTATAGTATCGTCTGGAATTTGTTCTAAAAACGAGTTGGCAGAGTCTAAAAGGGTTCGAGCAACCCCAATAGCCAAGTCGTAATTAGGGGATTTTAAAGCCTTGATTACCCAAGGAAGCACGATTTCAGGGGAATCTTTTTCTAATTGCAATAACACTTTTGTACAAATTCTCCTTGAAGTTGGATTGAAATCTGATATTCCATCAAGTAGAAAATTCTTAAATTTATCATCGTTAAGATCAACTCCCGTTTTCAAAGGAATTCGTTCAAACATCAATAAAAAGGTACTTTCAGCGTGTTGTTGTATCTTCGGATTTCGATTCTTGATCAATATAAATAAAGGAATGGGATCGAACTTTCTTCCACATTCCGTTATTTTTGAATATTTAATGTTCTCGTTAAATGTTGCACTTGTCTTTAGGAAGAAATAAGATGTGAAGATAATGAGAACTACTTCTTCGATTGCTGCAGCGAACGCATACATCGGTCCGTTCTGAATTGCATGGCTCGTTATTGCCCAGGAGTTCAGAACCGTCAGTTTATCGGCGTTAACAATCAAAAAATTTACGAATACATTTATCCCAATCGCCGCCATTAAGTATGCAGCAAAGTAAATATCAATCCCCCTATACTTGATCTTTCTTCCCCAAAAACGAGTAAAATATCCAATGATTCCAAATAAAAGCGTGACGAATACGAATACTGAAGACATTGTGGAAACTCCCATTTTGCCCGTGAAAAAGAATGCTATGGTCTGGATCATGGATATCCAAGCCCAAACAAACACGAATAGCATTAAACCAAGCAATATGAAAGGACCAGGGTTTGATATAAATTGCTTGAGAGAGCGTTTTGAATCTTCAAACCCTAAAAATGATTGTCGTTTTATATCAGGTATGTGATAGTAGGCGTTGGAAATGCCAGCGATATAGCCTTTCGAACCATAAAAAGTTAGTATCAACATAGGATAAACTAGCATAAAAGAAATCCATATCATTAAGAGAGGCACACCGACGAGCGATAAAAGTAAAGGTGGCAATACGAATAATCCAAAATAGAGCAATAAGGATAATATAACTGAAACGAACTTGCTATTGGTAATGTTTATAATTTTATTACTAATTATCTTCTGAAAAGGTGTAAGACCCTCATCTGTTTCCTTGCTCAGCGCAATGTATAAAAAATCTATAAGGGGATAGAGAGATACATATATCAAGCAAAAAACGAAAGGAACCAATAAGGCAAAAGGATGGATGTCTGGTGGAGGAGTTGGGCTGTTTTTCCAAAAATCTTGCGATTTGACGGCAAAAATAAAAGCCATACTCATCACTACCATAACAGCCGTGGCAAAGATGATTCCATATATAACACATTGCAAGGTATCTTTGATGTTAAATTCTCCTTTTTTAACCAAAGCAACTTGCTTGTAAATGATAAAAAAACCTACCAAAAAAAAAGCAAAAAAAATCACAAGGAGCAAAATTTCCATCAGCATAATTTTCACCAAGAATCAAAAATATTATGTCGTTAATATAAAAGTTTTTTCTCTTAATACTATTTGTTTAGATAATAATTTAATTATATTTTATATTTCTGGTGATTTCGTAAAATGAACCAAATCGAAGTAAACTTTTTTGATATTCTTCAAAGAGAAAATTTTGCTTTTCAAAATACGGATATTAAAACGGAATGCCTAAAAAATTATGGAGGATGCTCCATTTTAGGAAAGAAATTCGGTCCTTTCGAGAAAGGTAAGGATTACAAGCTGAAATTTTTTATAGCCGTTCCTTTCATTAATAATAATATACTTAAAGTTGCTTCAAGCGAGAAATGCGATAATTTAGATGTTCAAAGATATGCGATCTCTGAACGAGATGATCAAAAGCTTGTCAGACGAGAGAGATCTTTCTTTTTAAACGCAATGAGAGAATTTAAAGGATTTACGAAAAAGGATGTTGAAGCGGGTATTAGGCCTAATTTGGACATAGATCGATACAACTCGTATCTAATCAATATCCTAGATGGTAGGTTGTTAAAACTACTAAAATTAACGAAAACACCCATTTCTCCAGATAACGAACGCAGGTTAACGAATTCTGAAAAAGTTTTATTTAAAAAGGTATATTCTCTAATCAGTGCCTGGAGATCCTTTTTCCTTTCTTGATCTTTGAAATTATAAAATTTTAACTGGAAAATCATTCTTTAAGCGTTAAATATTCCTTGCGAGACTTGGCGTATTCTTCTGCATTAATTTTACCGTCTAAAAATAACTGTTCCTTTTCTCTCATTATCTTTCGTTTTTGCGCTGCTGCTTTCTTTCTTTCTGCGCTTTCAAAATTTTTTGAAATGTTTTCTGCAAGCTTGACAATTTGCTTGTTATTGTTTTTTCTTAAATTTTCGAGGTATTGTTTTATAGGTTCGGCCATCTCAATATTTTTTTTTGAGATTTCTTCTATACGCGTTAGCGCAGAAATAATTTCGTCGTCATCATCACCATTTAGAACACTAATTAAACGAGGTATCGCTACATCTTCCAATATTTCGTCGAGATATTCTTCGACTTGTTTTTTCAACTCACCATAGTTGTCAAGAAGCTTGGTTCGGACATATTCAATAAAAATTAATGGCAATTCAATAGGCCATTCCTGCATTTTCTCTTTTCCAATGAGTTGAACATATCCACCATCCTTTTTTTGAAAGATTTTCATATCCAATCTCCAGTCGATAATTTTTCAGGCAAATATTTTTCCGTCAAAAAAGTAAATCCATGAGAGGCAAAGGCTTGAATTTCCGCCTTTACTTTCAATTTATAAGCCAATTTAAGATCTTCTTCCCATTTCTTATTTTTCTTGACAAAATCTTCATTCAACAAGTCTTTGGTTCTTTTTTCGTCTTGTTTAGTCATTCTAATTCTAACTCTCTCGGGTACTTTATATTCGTCTAAATCTTTCGTTAACACGCCTAAAAGTTTTATGTTTGGAGTTGCGAGAAATGGAGATTCGTAGCTTAATCGTTTCGATCCTCTTAGATAAACTGAATGGATGTAATGCCCGTAAGGATCGCTATCTACCAAGCTGAATACCGGAAGGTTCAATTCCTTGCTTAATCTCTTGAGAAACATCCTTACTGCTACATTTCCCACGCCTTGGGCCGTAAGTAAAATACAGGGATAGGACCTCCAAAATCTGGCCTCTGCGAGTCTTAACATTGCTGCGTCTTTTTCAATTACCATTATGAATTCTGCGTCGGATTCCAATATTTCAATATTATCTAGCATTGGCGATATAGTCCAACCTCCCGTTCCTAATCCCTCAAGATCTATAATATCGTTTCTATCTCTAATCCTTAACCTTCCAACACAATAACCCTTCGGAGCAGCAACAATGTGAGTGGAATTTCTCGTAGTATAAAGCATGGTGGCCACATCCTCAATCCCCTTGTCGCTATTTTTTTGTTCTTTAAATAAATTAACATCGGTGTAAAATACCTCCCTCTTGGTAGCATGTATATCTTCCGTAAGTAATTCACTTACTACATCAAGAATTCTCATTAATCTCGTGATATCGGCAACGCTAGTCAAGGAGTGAAAATGTTTTTCAACAATTTGTTTTCCAAGGAGGAGCAAGTCATTTTCTTCGTCCCAAATTATATTACTGCTTGAACGCGCAGGAAGTTCAATTGAGGGTCTTCCACCTTGATAAATTTTTTCTATTACAGAATCCGTAACTTCAAATATTCTCTCTAGAGTTTCTTTTTTGTTAAGATCGTCGATTTTAATAGTGTCTTCGGGAAGGGTGATTTTCTTCTTTTCGTAAGCTTTATCTATATAATCTTTGAGTAATTCTTTAGCTGCTTTTAAATCTGCTATTGCTTGATCTTTTTTTTTTGCCATAATTCAACTCCTAATTAATTAAGGTAATTTCCAATGTTTTTTTCCCATTTGTGTATCTTCAAGAACTATTTTTTTTCGTTCTAGTTCCTTTAATTTTACTTGCAAGTATCTAGCGTCTAACATATCCCTGATTTCCAACTTGAATATTAGACTTTTAATGTTTTGCCATTCTTCCTTGTTTAATACTTCTAATATTCGATCGGTTGTAATTTTTGGCTGTAATTGGGTTTGGACCGTCTTTGAAGGAGGAGGTTTGACACTTTTTGGTTTAGATTCTGTTTTTATTAATATTGGTTTTTCTTCTTTCTTGACCTCTTTAGGTGTAACTTTTTCCTTCTTGACTTTAACGGATTTCGGATGTACTTTTTCTTTAGTTATTGTTTTTACAGACGCATCTACAGGCGAAACTACTTTTGTAAGGATTTCTGGTTTTGCTTCAATTTTTACTTGGTCCTTCACAACTGTAGGCTCCTTTTTGACCTCCGTTTTGTCTACTTCTGCTGACGGAGTAGGTTCTACTTGCTTGCTTGGTAATGTTGGTTTCTTAAGCAGAGCATCTTTCATCATATTTTCAAGTTCTCCTTGTTTCACCTTATCCTTATATTTTCCTCCTCTTAAAGCAATATTATATATGCTTTTTGAAAAAGTTGGGATATATCCTTCGATTAGGTTTGCTCTCTTGAGACTCTGATGAAAGGAGGCTTTTCGGTTGATATAAATTCGTATTTTTCTCCCAATCGCCTCAAGACAATACTTAATTTCTTTTTCGAGATTATCATCGTCTGCAAGTGCGTTTTTGGATTGGGATTTAAACATTAAATGAACGAACGGTCCAGAAACATTTACCAAGAGTTTTATCGGTCCCTTAGGTAAATTATTATCGTAGACATCTAGTTTGTAATTCTTCCAAGAAACCGTTTGTACTGCCTTTGTAATCTGGCAATCAGCACTATCCCTTAATTTTGGAGTTCTATTGACGAACCGGGAAAGCACATCTCTTGAACGTTTAGGAACTTCGATATTTTTCGAATAAGCTAAAACAGCTTCGACAACATAAGCCAAACCTTTTCCACTCGTGGGTGTTCTGGTTTCGGCAGCAATAAAATCGTCGTCTTTTGAAAAGTTGCTCAAAAAGTATTCAAGAACATCGTCATAAGTTTCTTCTTTATCTTTTTTTGTTTTTGATATGAAATCCTCAAATAACTTTTTTGATTCTTGAGGTTCTAAACTAACATCTATGCCAGAAAGTATGTTAGAGTTTAATTCTTTTATTTCTTCAGGATAAGGTAATATATATTCAATTAAACCCTTATCTAAATGGGGATCATCTTGAATTATAAAGTCTCTTTTCTTTTTTTGCAAGTAAGTGGAGATTTGAGTTATATTTTCTACGGGATTGTCGAAATCCTCGGGATTTTCCGATAATCTCAAGTTTAATTCTTTTGATAAAGAGTTTTCCAATACTGATGCGCCCACAGGAATGGCCGTATCCGTTGGAGGAGACATATACTTAATTGATTTAAACGCCATAAATAGGCTATTAAACTGATCGTTAGTTAAATTTGCTGGTTTAACCTTGGTTATTTCAACATTATTTGCGAGATCTTCAAAATCACTGCGATTTTTGATGCTTTTTGCTTCTTTCAGTTCATTTTCGCTTTTTTTTATAAGTGCAAATAACTGGTCTTTAAGTTTTTCTTTTTGATTCGTTATTTTTTCAATTTCATCAAGAAGTTCTTTGTTCTTTGTTTCTATTTTCTTGATCTCTTTTTTCGTTTCAGTTTTTTCAATAAGATCGTTGTTTTTTTTTATTTTCTTATTCAGTTTAGCTTGGTCTTTTTTATATTGATCGTATTGATTGATGATTTCCCAATATGCGTTTTTCAACTCATCTTTAGCAATCTCGTAAATTATCAATTTTTCTCGAGGTTTGGTAGATTTTCCATACACTCGATCCTCATTCCGCATATAGTGGATAGGATCGGTTTTTTTGGAAGCTTTCGTTATATAACCTTCCTTGAGGATGAATAAATCCATTCGATCCTGTAATTCTATAGATGCAAAGTCGAGTATTTCCTTTGCAGTCTTAGAGCTTATTCTCACAAAGTTATCTTGTAGAAAAGCAGAAAGTGTTAAATTATTCGATTTTGTTAATAAATCTTGGAGATCACCTATATTGGTAGAAGATGGATGTGGTTTCGTGTATTTAGGCTCTTTAGGAAATACAGAAACCAATCGTGGATGGATGAATTCTTCTCCCGTTGGATCAATATATACTATCGTGATGTGAGGGTTCAAAAACGCGGTTTCCTTGATGTAATATTCTACATAACCCCTTGTATATTTCACATTAAGGTAATTGAGCTTGATGTAGGTTCCGTGGATAAAAGGGCTATCAACTTCAGAAGGATGAACCAAATATTTCTTTTCGTTCTTACTGGTTGTAAAGAATTCAGAAACGGTGGCATAAATACTGTTTGCAGACTTGGATACAGCAACTATTGGCCTTCCGGTAGTATTTTGAGCGTCACTAAATGCGCTGGGAGAACCAGATCCTTGACTTCCTCGCGTTTGTTTTAATTCCATTGATTTTGAAGAAGCGAGATATTTTCCGTATTTCTTTAAATCGCTTTTCGACATACCCGTACCATTATCGAATATTTCGAATGTATAATTCATAATATTTTTTTTACTTATTTCAGCTGTAAGATAAGTCGAAGCTTCAGATTCCCTTATCCTGATAATTACTATTGGTTCGATATCAATAATCGATTCTGCTGGTTTGATAAGGTCGTTCATATCGTCTATAATCCTTTGAACTTCCGCCTCTACTTCTATTTGATCTTCGTTGATTATCTCCCCAGATTCTTCATCGAAAGGTTTTACTTCTTCAACCGCCTCGCGTGGCTTAAAGGATAAATTTTGTAACTCAACATCTTTATCTAGAGTAAATAATATATTTGAATCATTTTTTTCTAACTCCTTCCATTGAAAGGATTCGATTGCGTCTAAAGCGTTATCAAGGAATTCAGAGCAATATTGGACATGTTTCCAATATCCCATTTCGAATCCTACTAATTGAGTACGCTTTCTCATAAAGCCAGCGATTGTACCTTGCTTGATATTTCCTTCTTCTTCTGCTGTAATTTTAGACGCACCCCTACATTTAAATTATTCTTTCTTTGTTGTTACTTCTTTTCTTATTAGTATTATCATTTAACATAAGTTAAAAGGAATAATAATAAATATTTGATTAAGAGACTTTGCTCTTAGCTTATCTTGATTTTATCAAACTTTTCTTTTTCCTTCATTTCTTAAAGAAATTGACCAATTATTTAAATTTTTTCTTTCAATGAAAAACTTTAAAAGAAATCACGAAAAAGACACTCCAAAAAGCTATTTGAAAGCAATTCCTATCGGTTATCTATTGTAACGACGAAAATAAATATAATCGTTAGGTGTTAAATGTTTAGATAAAAAATATAAAAACATAAAATATAACAACCTATAGCTATTTTAAGATCCTATACGATAAAGAAATATTTTTTAGAGTGTCATTAGTGTCCGAAAAACATCCAAGTAAGGACATCATGGAAAGCAAGGGAACGATCCTAAGAGGGAAAACTATATGTTTATGCCTTACGGGATCAGTTGCCGTCATTTCTTCACCCATAATTGCTCGAGAACTCATGAGGTTAGGTGCAGAAGTGATTTGCGTAATGTCAAAATCTGCTACAGAGTTGATCACACCCGCATTAATGCATTGGGCTACGGGAAATCCTGCGATCACCCATCTAACTGGAGCTGTAGAGCATATCTATCTAGCAGGGGATCGGCCAAGAAATGTTGGGAAGGCAGATTTGGTCTTAGTTTGCCCTGCTACGGCAAATACGATTTCGAAAATCGCAATGGGTGTTGACGACACGCCAGTTACAACCGTTGTAACAACCGCATTTGGTTCCTCTACTCCAATTGTCATAATACCTGCAATGCACGAAAGCATGTTTAGGCATCCAATACTCGAAGAAAACATTAAAAAATTACGTAAGTGTGGTGTGGAGATATTAGGTCCTCGTATTTCAGAAGGGAAAGCAAAAATTGCTCATGTGGACGACATCATTGATAGAGTAATTGACATGCTAGTTGCGAAGCGCGATATGGAGGGAAAAAAGGTTTTAATTACCGCTGGACCAACCAGAGAACCCATAGACGAAGTACGATTCGTATCTAACAACTCTTCTGGACGTATGGGTATCGAAATAGCCAAGGAAGCCTCTGCCAGGGGCGCTGATGTGCTCTTGGTGCAAGGAAAGTGTCTAGTGGAAGCGCCTGATTATTTAAATGTGATTAATGTAGTTACTACAAACGACTTCGTTCGGACGGTGAATAGCGAGTTAAAAGAAAAGGATTACGATATTTTCATCTGCGCTGCCGCCATTAGCGATTACACGCCAAAAGATTGCATCCAAGGCAAGATATCTTCTGATGATGTGAAGGAATTACATATTACCATGGGTTTAACGCCAAAGATAATCGATCAAGCAAGAGAGGTAAACGATAAGGTATTCATCGTTGCTTTTAAAGCAGAAACGAATGTCTCAAAAACGCAATTAATTGACCGAGCCTACGATCGGTTAAAAAGGTCAAAAGCAGACCTCGTCGTTGCAAACGATGTTGGAGGTGAGATGGGTTTTGAAAGCAGGGATAACGAAGTGTGGATAGTTAATAAGGAGAAGCATGTGACGCACGTCCCACGACATTCAAAAAGATTCGTTGCGAGCAGAATTGTTGATTTGGTCTTGGAGAATTACCGCATAAAAGATTTATAGCGTTAAACTGTTTTTTTTTAAGAGTTTTTGAATTTTTTAGACTAAAAAAATATTTTATCTAAAAAATCCTTTAAAATATTATCTGTAATGAGGTCATAAAAATGCGAGTTGGTATACTTTTAAATAGGATCACATGGGAAGTAAAGCAAATAATTACTGAACTCGAGAAGAAAAATATCAAGCACGAGGAACTAGACAACCGTAAGATATTTTATATTCTTTCTAAGAAAAAAGATCTAAATCTCGCCAGTGATTGTGAAGTAATATTAGAAAGATCTTTAAGCTACTTGCGTGGATTATATTCAGGAGCAATATTAGAACTGAAAGGATATAAGATCGTTAATAATTACGAGAGTTTGCATCTTAGTGGTAATAAATTGTTAACAACACTAAAACTAATCGAACACGAGATCCCAACTCCATTGACAAGCGTATCCTTTCAAGATGATTCTTCAATTGAGGCGATAGAAAGCGCAATTGGTTATCCCGCAGTGATTAAACCCATTATTGGATCTTGGGGAAGGATGATTGCGAAATTAGACGATTATAATAGCGCCATATCTAATTTGGAATGTAGGGAAACCATGGGAAATATTTTGCAAAAAATCTATTATTTACAAGAGTTCATTCCTACAAGCGAAATAAATCCAGATGCCCCAACGGATTTAAGAGTATTTGTAATCGGTGATCGCTGCGTAGCTGCGATGGGGAGATTTCGACCAAAAAATAACTTCCGGAGCAATATCGCAATCGGGGGAACAGCTGAACCAATTGAGATTACTCCTGAAATTGAAAGGTTGAGCCTTAATGCAGCAAGGGCTGTAAAAGGAGAGATCGTAGGTATTGACTTAATGGGCGTTGAGGGTGAATATAAAGTAATAGAAGTAAATGGTACGCCTCAATTTCAAGGAATAGTTAATGCTACAAAAATCAATATTGCACGAGAAATCGTCGAATATTTGGAGAATAAATACAAATAATAAATTAGAATATGCGATAAGTAAAATGAAAGTTGTAATTAAAGTAGGGGGCGCCTTAATAGCAAAGAATTTTAACAATGTAGTGGAAGATATTTCAAATATATATTTAACTATGTCTGAAAAATACGAATTGGTTGTCGTTCACGGCGGAGGCCCTCAAATAAACGAAACATTAAGGAGCATGAACAAGGAGCCTAAATATTTCAAAACACCCTCAGGATATACAACCCGATATACAGACCAAGAAGCCATTGACGCCGCAATAATGTCTCTCGGAGGCTTAAATAACAAGCGATTAGTGGAAGCGCTTCAAAAGAGGGGCGTTAACGCTTTTGGGTTCACGGGAATTGATGGGGGAACTATAAACGCGATTAGAAAGGATAAAATAGTAGTTTTTGTTGACAATAAAAAGCTGATCAAACGAGGAGAATATTCAGGCAAGGTCGATTCTGTTGATCCTAAAATTATTGAATTTCTATTACGAAATAAATTTATCCCAGTTATCGGAGCTTTAGCACGGAGTAAAGAAGGAGATATAGTGAATGTAGATGGGGATAGGGCGGCAAGTCAGGTTGCAGGGTCCCTTGATGCGGATATCTTGATTAGTCTCACGGATGTAGAAGGGATTTATAGGAACTTCGAAGATAAAAATTCTATGATAAATTCCATATCAAGAATTCAATTGGAAGATCTCATCGAACGCTTGGAAGGCGGAATGAAAAAGAAAGCATATGCCGCTTTAGAATCCTTTGAAAATGGTGTTAAAAAAGTAATCATTTGTTCAGGATTGGTTGAATCGCCAATAATGAATGCATTAGAGAAAAATGGAGGAACGACGGTCCACAATGCCTGAGAACGCTATAGAATTTCTAAAAGAATGCATAAAACTCTATAGTCCTTCAGAAAACGAAGAATCTTACTCGAAATTTTTAGCAGATTTTATGAAAAATTATGGATTTGAAGTAGTTTTTGATACTATTGGAAATTTCGTTGCAAAAAAGGGAAGTGGACATCCTTTATTATTATTAGCATCTCATTTGGACACCATACCAGGGGAATTACCTGTTATTGAAAAGGAAGGGAAAATATATGGAAGAGGGGCAATTGATTGTAAATCTTCCTTAGCTGCAATGGTCTACTCCATCTGCAAATATGACTTTAGTTCAATTGTTTCAGGAACAATTGCTTTTGCGGGTATTGTGAGAGAAGAAAGTTCCTTGGATGGAATTAAGGAATTCCTCAGATCCGATTTAATGCCAGATTTTGCCATTTTTGGGGAACCAACCACAACAAGTCAAATATGCATTGGATACAAAGGTAGACTTTGTCTTTCTTACGAAATTTCATCGAATCCCGGGCATATGGCAAGTTCTTGGACGCATGTGAACGCAATTGAGGTAGCTTTAGACATTTGGAACGAAATTAAATATATCTCTCAGAATTTGTGTTCTCAAGAGCCTAAAAATCCTCAAAATAATTATTACTTTAAGGTTATACCAAATATTGGAATAATCAGTGGTGGTGATTTGGCAAATGTCGTTCCTTCGAATTGTAAGATGCAAATAGATATTAGATTTCCTCCTTCTGTCAATTCTAAACATTTACTTGATAGAATTCGAGAAAGTGAATTTAAAATTACCCAAAAATTTAAAGAAATATGTCCGGAATTTTGCTTAAAAGAAGACGTGCTCAGTCAAATAGAAGGATACGAAGTTAAAGGTGATGATTTAATGACTGGAGCTTTACGTTGGGCGATTTTTAAAGTACGCAAAGAAAAGGCAGTAATGGTAAAAAAGACGGGGACAACTTTCACGAATATAATCGGAACCCATTATAATATCCCCACCATTACTTATGGACCAGGTAATCCAAAATTAGAACACACGGAGAACGAATTCATTGAAATTGATGAATTTAAAGAAACACTAAAAATATACAAGAAATTTATCGAAAAATTTTTTGAAAATTACCAAAAATCAATTTCAGCAGAATAAATCCTTAAGATAAAAAATTTTTATCAATATATTAAAGCTAAAAAATGAAATAAACATTTAAATGAACTTATTTTGTTGAATTATAAAATTTCTCCATTAATTATCTTTTATAATTGATTTTATCCAGCAAGTAATTTTTGAATTGATATAAATCATCAATTCATTGAACTCCCTCCTTATATAAGCAATATTCAACTATTTCTTACAAATTGATCAAAATCTAAAAATAAAGGTGCTAATCTCGAAATCAAATAATAAATCAAAATTATATAATATTATTGCATTAGCAAGACCCCGAACATGGATTTTTGCTTCAATGTCCTTTTTTTTAGGATATTCGCTTACAAACACCATAGATATTTCTAAGATGATAATAGGCATTGTAATTTTTGCTTTGATAACAGCAGGAGCTAATTTAGTAAATTCTTATTACGATAGATTTGAAGATGAAATTAATCAACCCGTAAGAACTGACATGCTTAATGTCATCGGTTTAAAAAATATGAAAAATCTTCTTTTTGGATTATATACAGTAGTAATGCAGCTCGCAACTTTAATGGGCGTGGGATGTTATATTATAACTGTCATTGCAGTGTTAGATTCAATATTTTACTCGGCCCCACCAATCAGATTTAAGAAAAATATGCTATTGGGAATGATTAGTTTTACCGGAGCAGTGGCACTTCCCTTTTTGGGAGGTTGGTTGATTAATCAATCGATATTAGATATATCACCACTTTTTTACATTATGACCTATTTCTTCTTTACATATTTTACTGTGAAAAATATTCCCGACTATTTAGGAGACCGAAAAGCAAAAATTAAAACATTAATGACAAAAGTGAGCGCCTATGAGAAAGGAGTATACTTAAGTTTTATGATATTATTTACACCTTACATCCTCCTCATATTCTTCATTACTACAAACCTATTAGAGAAGAAATATCTGCTCCTCTATGTATTTATCCCCCTATTACTAGTCTTATTACAAAGAAACATACATCATAAAAAAAATCCTTCAAAATTAGAAAGATTGCATACATACGGATTTTTATACGCTATATCTTTTTTAAATCTGATTCTCCTCCTAAGCGTGCCATTAGAAAGAGCAATAATATGGGTCGCGTTTAGCTATTGTTTTCTATTGTTCGTAATGAAGATAACATTCGTAGATTCAAGACTTGAGGAATCCCAAAGTCAAGGAAAGCATAATGAAGATTTAGTCAACCAAATTTAATTTTAATCCTAATTTTTTTGCATATTCTTTAATTTTTTGAAACTTATTTGGTCTTATTAATGAGTTTTGTCCAATCTTCAATATTCCTGCAAATTTTTTTCCATAATAAGTTTTTGATATTTCCGAAAGGTCGTACAATTCGTCTTGATATGTAACTTTTGCGTTTTCAAACTCGATTTTCCTAAGATTTATTATATTTTTTATATAAATTGAAAAAGAAGTATATTGCATTTTATTCAAGTCGTACGCTTCGGTAGAACCCACTTTAAAACCTTCAAGATCTCGCCTGATAAAATCGTGTACTTTTGACATAAAATTTGACTTGAATTCTTCAAGAGGTAAGTCTTGTTTGAAGAGATCTTCAATTATTTGCTCATAAGGCAAATTAATACCTTCAAACTCTTTATCTAACCCAAGTATGAATAAAAAATGATTTGTATTTTTTTCTGGTTTTTTTTTCAGAGATTCGAAAACAAATTTCTTCTCTTTTCTGATAAAATCAAATAAAAAATCTTCTGCTTCTCTAACAAATTTATTATAATTAGGAACGAATAGTTTATTCGGATTTTCTTTTATAAGGACATGAGCTTCGAACGGACCTATTTTTTTATTCATCACATCTCTAATAAGAGAGAGCGGGTAATAACCTTCTATGAAATCCATTCCAATAGCGACACTATTTATAGCATCTTTAAAAGTACACTTCGAGATAACATTAATCTTTTTTATCAATTCAGATTCGATTCCTTCTGGTGTTTTCTTACAATAACACAAATCAAAAGGTTTTAAATCGTGAAATAGAGGATTTTTTTGGTCAGGAACTACAATTTGGGCGCTATAAGCCAAGATCTGATTACCATTAACGGGTTTATTCGCCAGGTCCCATTCAACGATTATAGTTTCCGTTCCACTAAAAGTTAAATATGCACCAGTGCGATCATATTCTGAAGGTTTAGGTATGAGGGAATATCCCATATCAGAGTCGATTTCAATAGCATTAAGATCACCCCAAAATTGGTTTTTATAATAGAGGACATCCGGGAATTTATCTATTTCGTCTAAGAATAAATCTTTTAAAATGAAAAGATTAGGTCCCATATCCGATGACTTGATAAATTGGTTTTTATACCCATAAAAACCTATCCTAGCAAGAATATAATGATAAGCGGGATTTTCTACATTTTCTTTATCGTGATCAACAATATAAAAATTTCTTTTTTTCTTAAATCCACCATTAGTTTTGATTATCTTGAATTTTTTTCGGAGTAATTTGAGGAAAGCAAATTTTTTGATGTATAATTTTTTCTCAATTTCTTTTAATTCTCTTTTATATGTTTTGTAAGGACCATAATACGCTTCTTTCGATATCTTAAATATCTTAAATTGTTTTTTAAATAAGCCTAGCTCTTCGATTAAACAAAAATTTTCAATCTGGTTAAAAAAATAATCTAAAACTTGTTTTTTAAAATTTATTAGTATTTTATCATTGATTAAATCGTCGAAATTATCAAATAATGCCTTACTAT
>JAEOUI010000249.1 GCA_016839425.1 Promethearchaeota archaeon | reverse complement strand
TTCAATCACGATCTTCTTTTTCGAAGCACCGCAGAAAGGACAGTTCTTGCTCTTCCGAGCTCTTTTGAAAATGATCTTGGTGGCATCTTCGTCGCTTTCAACGGAAGTTTCTATTTGCTTTTTAATTTCTTCTCGAAAAGCGTCTTTCTCCTCGTCCGAAAGCATAAGTCTCGAACATTCGGGACATATTGATCTGAGGACTTTAAGGACTTTCTTGGCGTAGCCCACATGTATCACGGGGCGAGCCAGTTCGATGTGGCCGAAGTGCCCCATACAGTTCGAAACCAAATTCCCACATGTACTACATCTTTGTCCCGGTTCGATGGTTCCAAGTCTCTGGTCCATCAAACCTGATGGGATGGGCAGGCCGTCCTCGTCGTAAGTATCTGCGGTGATGATTCGGGCTGCCGACATTTTTCTTATCTCGTTCGGACTGAGTAGTCCAAACTTTATCTTTTCTACAAGCTTTGTTCTACTAAATGTATAGCTCATGATTTGTGATACCTCAAAATGCGCGTGATATTATTTTATCATTCATGTGAAGAAAAAATCCTCTTGAAGTGAGAAAAATAATAAATTTCCAAAAATCAGTTTGCACGATAATATAGTGTAATATAAAGAAAAATAAAAATTTTTCGATTATCATTCGAAGAGACGAGGAAAGTAAAAGAATTCTGTAGTTTTAAGATTAAATATCCTTTTCTTGCTCCTTGTCTTGAATTATTTTTCCTAATTCAATTAAATATTCCCCAAATGATGTTTTTCCTTTTTCTAAAGCCATATTATATTTTTCTACATCCAATATGTTTTGAACGAGCTTTTTTATGAATATTTCTGATTTTACATTAGTTTTGATTAATAATTGAGTCATGGCAATTTTTTCGTTGATCTTGCTCTGAGTTCTATTTAATAGGTCAGTCTCCCGCTTGAATTGATAAATATAATCGTATAGTTCCTTACATAAGTCGTGAAATTTATCAGAGGAGAATTCAAAACCAAATTCCCTGTTCAGATCTATAGATTCAAGATCGTTCCAATTTAAATCGTATCCTTTAATTGGAATTATTTGTAATTCAAGGTTTTTAGCAAGCTCTATTTCGTGCTTGCAATCGATTGAATTAAACACTGACTTCTGGGTTGCAATGAAGATTAAGAGTTGGCAGAGTGGGATCGTATCGTCCATAAATCTATCGATATTTCCTTTTAGATCTTCTTCACAAATATATGCATTGTTGATTTCTGCTTGTCTTTCTAGGAACAGAGATAACTCCCTAACTTTATACGCTTCAGCGTCTTCTACAGCGTGACTGATAAAAACATTGATTGTTGCCCGTTTTCTACAATGTTCTAGAACCGAAGTCAAGTCGCGCTCTAAAATTTCCTTTGAATAAGGATCTAATGGATTACCTTGTAAGTGTAAGGTTTCCAAGTTTTTCAATGGCCAAATAAAAGCAGGAATTTGTAAAAAATTATTGTTATAAAGGTATAATTCTTTCAAAAAAATTAGGTTACCAATTGATTCTGGAAGATTCTTGAGCCTGTTTCTATTTAACCGTAGAGATTCAAGAGATTTTAAATCTCCAATTGTGCTTGGGAGTTCTATAAGTCTATTTTTTCCTAATTCCAATATTTTTAGTTTATTAAGATTTCCTATTGAATCTGGAAGGCGTTCCAAGCGATTATTATATAAAAATAATATCTCTAATTCAACCAGATCACCAATGCTTTCTGGTAAAGAATACAAGGAGTTATTAAGTAATTCTAGGCGTTCAAGAAGCTTCAAGTTGCCAATCGATTCTAGTAAATATACTAATCTATTATTCCTCAAGTTGAGGTGTTTAAGAAAGGACAATTTTCCAATCTTTTCAGGAAGCGATTTGAATCGATTAAAGCTTACATCCAGTTTTTCCATTTTGGATAATAATGAGAATGATTTGGGAAGTTTCTTTAATTTATTTCCGCTGATATTTAATTCTGTTAAGGATTTTAATAATCCAATTGAACTTGGTAATTTATACAATTTATTATTGCTCAAGTCGATTTTTTTAAGCATTGATAAGTTTGATAAGGCTTCTGGGATGTTTTTTATGGAATTATTGTTTAATTCAAGCACCTGCAACGATTGCAAGGAAAGTATGGCTGCTGGAACGCTCTTGAGACCATTGTTACCAAGATTTAAATTAACAAGCGAATTCAAGTTTGAAAATATGGAATCAACCGATTCTAATTTATTTCCACTCAGATTCAAGGTTTGTAGTGAAGTCAAGTTTCTAAATTCCGTTGGAATGCTTGAAATATTATTTCCTCTCAGATCCAGATACGACAATAATGGAAGGTTTCCAATTGAGTCGGGAAGAAAATTTAATTGATTATCTCCTAATTCAAGATGCTCCAAGTTTGCATTGTTTCCAATGGTTTTTGAGAGTTCTATGAGACCGTTTTTATCTAAATCTAACCTTTTTAACGAGGGAAAATTACCTACTGATGTTGGAATGGATGTTATTTTATTACCACCAAGTCGTAGATCCTCCAAATGTAACAAATTAGTAAGAAGTTTCATTGTAGATTCAGGGATTTCGGTTATATTATTTTTTTCGCAGAAAATTACCTTCAGGTTTCGTAATTCACTAATAAATTCTGGAATTTGAGTTAATTTATTTGTGTTTAAACCTAATACTTGAAGCATCGGGAGATTGACTATTATTTTAGGAATTTCATTGAGGTTGCAATTAAATAATCCTAATCCCACTATGTTTCCACGTTGTACTTTAATTCCAAACGACTTGTATTTAATCTCGTCTAATAACGGAAGTTTTCTGCCTATATCGTTCTCCAATTGAAGTAAAATCACTTTTTCTTCGTGATATATGTTATCGTTCATAGTTGGTTGGTTTTCTGAATTGAATAGGTTTTAGAACAAGAATTTTAATAATTCCTCAGTATTAAAATTAATAATCAAATATTAGAGTTAAATGCATATTTTTATTATTTCGTATATAAATTGCATCTGTAGTGGAGCTTGGTCAGCACGGCGCGTTTTCATTGATAAGACGCCAACGGAGGTTCAAATCCTCCCAGATGCATTTTAAATTTACCTAATCCGATAGCTTCACATTTTCAATTACTAAGTTCCCCTCTAATTATCCTTGGTTGAAATCTGTTAATATTTTTAATTTGATTTTTGAGAATGAAAAAAGTTGTTAACAGTATAATTAAACTTAAACGAGATAAAACGAAAACATGTACAATTTTTTATTATTTCGAATATTATCTACCGTATATGACCGACTTGCGTACGATATTTCAAAGCAAGATTGTAATCTTGATTTGTCAATTCTCCTTATTAAGTGCCATCACATACGGTTTTGGACATGTCTTTGCCATTCAATTCGACGCTAGCATCCATCCAGTGCAACAAGCAAGCGTTCAATTTTTAGCCAATTACATTTTTTTTGAAGGCACTCCGGAATTGATTATCGTATATTTAGCATGGACAATTGCGTTGTTAATTCCCGTGTTTGTGTTCAACGCTTCAAGAAAGACGCTTTTTTCTGTTCTGACCTTATTTTTCCTGCTCAACTTCTTCTTTTACGTGTTTCTTTCCCGATATTCGCCTCTATATTACTCCGCACATTCGCAAGAACTAATAACAAAAACCATTTTTCTAGGATTGTATGTTTCAGTAGTGTCTGCTTGCTTGCCCCTCTTAAGCAAGAGATTTTTTAAATCAAAAGGAGAACAAATCAAGGACATCCAAAAAGTCAACTTTAAGGATACTTATTATTGCCCACATTGCAATACAGAGTTCAAATCTCTTCCCTTATACTGCTATAATTGTTTGGAAAAAATAGAAAAGATAATTTAATTGCAAAAAAAAAGCTTCAAGAAGTCACTGATAGTAGATAATCGAACTTCCACAAGTCGTTTAAATTCCCGTGTTCGGATTCAGCATAACCTCCACCACCAAAAAGCCAAAGGTAATCGTTTGAATCAATCCAAGAAACGGCATCTCTCCTTGATCCGATTTGAAAACCAATCTGTTGGGGAGTTTTTTTCTCGTAGATACCACGCGCATTAGCATATTTGCAACCTGAAACCCATGTCCAACATTCACCGTTAAAGACCCAAAGATCGTTTAAATCACCCTCATTATCAGCACTTTTACCTTCTCCACCAAAAAGCCACAGGTTATCGTGTGAGTCAATCCAAGAAACAGCGCTTTCTCTTGCTCCAGGGCAATTACTTGGATTAGGAACACCCTTTGTTCCGTAGTTTCCTAAAGCGTGTGGTTCGTCACTTCCAGACATCCATGTCCACCATCCACTCGTGGCATCATACATCCATAATTCGTTATTAGACATACCAATATAGCCGTTCGGAGAGTCCTGAAAGGTTGTCATCCCACCAAATAACCAGAGATTATCGCTATCATCTATCCAAGAAACGGCATTTATCCTGTTATTAGGACAATTATTGATACTTGGTACGCCTTTCATACCATAGGAACCCATTGCATACACATTATCATCCCCGGAAACCCAGGTCCACATAAATGAATAAGTATCAAACATCCATAAATCGTTTAAAGGACCGTAATAACGATCTGTGTCTTTACCTTCTCCACCAAAAAGCCAGAGATTATCGTTAGAATCTATCCAAGAAACGGCGTTTTCCCTCCCCCCAGGACAGTTGTACGGGCTAGGAATGCCCTTAATTCCATAACTCAATACAGAGTATGAGTCGGAACTTCCAGATATCCAAGTCCAATTCACACCGTTAAACATCCATAAATCGTTATGATAATTAAGACGAGCAGCTGTTGAAGATTCCCAAAT
>JAEOUI010000248.1 GCA_016839425.1 Promethearchaeota archaeon | reverse complement strand
TCTGTATCATTAAGTCTTTAGGAAATCTTAAGAAATCCATTACCTCAGAGGGAGTTAAATTTATTTCGCTTGGATATTTATCGTGGAGCGCTCTTTTAATAGGTGCAAATATTTTCGTTGCAACGCTTAAGGCTCTTAATATGACTTTTATGGGTGATTTTTCAGAATTTACACCGAACAACAATGATGCTTGCTGTTTAGAATCCATCTTCCAAAATTCTCTAAGTGGAATTGATTTGTTATTGGAATGCGAAGAAATAGAAAATTCTAAAGGCCAATTACCGCCATTTTCATGAGGATATTTGAGTTCAAAAGTAAAGAGCGTACCGAGACCAAGCGAAAAACCGCGAACAGAGCTCGACCAGTTTTCAATCAAGTTAGGTATTATTGTCTCGTAATATTCTGTAATCGGAAATGAAGGATCTTGTTTCAAGAGAGAACGCAAAAACCTATAATCCCATCCTGTTTTTTGAAACTCCTGAGAGTCTTTTTTAATCTCGCTACTATAAAACTCATTAAAGGTGGAAAATTTGCTTTGTTCTAATAACGAACGTATTAAAAAATCACCAATAACATCTAAGAAAATAGAAAACACATATGAAGGATGCCAAATTCCATCGCTTGTTTTAATATCGTTCTGAGAAAGAAAATTAACGGGAAGATTATATGCAAGGAAAGAACTATTATTCACAATAGATTGAAACCTTGTCTTGTCGTTTTCGCTTTTCAAAAGCATTTTCCATTGACCCATAAAATGTCGCTCTAAATTACTTGGTTCCAAGATGGGTACAAATTGTCCCTTGTTCAATAATTCAAATAATAATTTAGTAAGAAACGCCCAAGTTTTTATAGAACCACTATATCGAATTTTATTACGAGTATTTGAGGGAAAAATATCTAATCCTTGTAGCATTTTTATGATGGGGCTTACTGGAATGACTTTTGCTTTAAAAGCGTGAATATTTAAGGTTTTTTCTTTTTTAGTATTTGATATCGTCTCTTGAGAATAGGACGAGGGCATCGTAAGAAATATTTCGCAAGTTAATAATTTTTGGGAAGGAATGTTAGGAAAAACACTGTAAATCTTTTTTACGAGCTCTTTCTCAGAGTTGATTGAGGGGGACCATAACAAGAAAAAATTGGCATTTCTCGGTAATTCCTTTCCTTTTGTCAAAAGCATAAATTTACTTTCTGGCTCGTTCCAATAACTTGATGGAATGAAAGTGAGCTCGAGATTATTGAAATTCATAGTATTAGCATATTTTGAATTTATAATACTCCTTTAGACGACGGGATGTCGTCTGAAACGATAGTTAATGCAGATTTTATTGCTCGCGCAAAAGCTTTAAACGCCGCCTCGATCTTATGATGTTGATCCTCACCATACAAGACTGCTAAATGCAAGTTCATTCTAGCATTTTCTGCGAAAGAATTAAAGAAGTGCTTCACATCCTCTACTGCCACATCTTCTATATTGCAGTCGCTTAGTTTCAAATCTAAGATTAGGGATTTGCGACCACTAAAATCCACAACACATCTTGCGAGGGATTCATCCATTGGAACGAAACTAAATCCATATCTGTTGATACCCTTCTTATCACCAATAGCCTTTTCAAAACATTCCCCAAGAACAATTCCCACATCTTCTATAATATGATGAGTTAAATCTCCTGAAGCGGTTACCTTCAGATCAATACCAGAATGCTTGGTCAATAATGTTAACATATGATCAATAAATTTATATCCCGTATCTATCTCAGAGTATCCAGAACCGTCAATATTTAATTCGATCAATACGCTAGTCTCGGCCGTTTTCCTTGTAACCTTGCTAGTTCTTTTCATTTTTTTTCCTCGCAATAAAACTCAATATCATCTTTCTATGAAATATAGAGTTCTCTTCAATTTAAATTCAAGGATAATTGAAAAACACCTTATATATTTGTAATTGATCAAGAAAACGAGTTTTGAATTACTTTCTTGAAAGAGATTGGAAGTTTGTATAATTCCAAGACTAATCCGTCAATTTCATCAATCAGTACATCTTGAGTGATATTCCTCCTTGGTTTTAGGACTTGTATTACATTCTGGTGTATTTTTATTGCAATCTCCTTTTCTTGAGCAGTTTCCGGAATTTTAATTGGAAATTCTTTGATTTTCTCGATTAAAATTCTTGGAAACATTTTTTTATAAGATCCAAAAGATTTCATAAAGAAATAGGACATCAGCATTGAATTAATTAAACCTAATAAATAGTAGATATTAAATTCGGGATTTGGACTTCTAATAATCCGCAGATTATAGATTGATTGAGATGTATACCACGATCCCTTATTAAAAGTAGCGCAAATTCTTTTATTCTGGCTAATTTGCCTGATTACGATTGAGTTTAGATAGATTTCTTGAGATTTATAATTAATTCCATTTTTTGTAGTGTTAATGTATTTTTTCTCTTTAATTGCATATTGATTTAACGAATAGATATAAGGTCTAAATTCCTCTGACTTATGTTCTGGAACTTGTTCTAATATTATCTTTTCACGATTTTTAGGATTTAATTGTTTATTTCCACATTTTTTACAAGATGTTATTTTTTTAGGTAGAGGAATAAAACTTCCACAGTTCTCGCAAAATATAACTTCACCTTCTTTTCCAAGCTCTACACCACGATTTAAGGATATATCATAATCCCTTGAATCTATTAAGTCTTTTAGTTTCAAAAAATTGTTTTTTAAATAATATAAAATTTGAGAATCGTCATCTGAAAGATGGATCAAAAAATCGTAATTCCATTCTTTCATTTGGCCCTGGCATAATTTTCTTCTAATCGTGTTATCTTTAATTTCCAATCCAATCAAAACAATATTATTTTTTCTAACAATTTCCGTTAATTCTTTTTGAAGTACGATGATCGTGTTTGATACATTAATATCGTTGAATTTGGGTCCCACGTGATGGATTTCTTTAACTCGTGTTTGAGAGAGAATGTATTGTCGGGTAATTCGCTTATTTGAAAGAGTTAAGATTGAATCAGGGACAATATAGCCGAGATATCCACCTTCCCTTAATTTTCTTATCCCTATTTCTATAAATATTTGATAATAATCATATTGCCCTTTTAGAGTTTTAAATTTAAGATTTTCAAGGGCTAATTTTTGTTTTAATGGAATATCTCTGATAAATAAATAAGGAGGATTTCCTACCACGAAGTCGTATTGCTTAGATAAGTTTTTCTCAAAGATTGATATGTTAGATATCTTAAATAAGGGAAGGGAATAATCTTCCTCTAATTTTATAATGATTTTATACAAATAAAACAAGATAAGATGAAGGCTTAATTGACATAGAATTACTGCAACTGGATTAATTTCAATTCCTTCAATGACTTCGTGTATGTTTTTAATTATTTTTTTTGCTTGATCACAGGTTAACTCTAAATCATTTCTAACTTTAAATTCCTTCCTCCAATGTAGAATTAGGATTTTTGCAGCCTCTATTAGGAAACTTCCAGCTCCACATCCAAAATCAATGAGATATTTTGATTCTAAATCGTTTCCTGGAATATAGCCCACGGCATTCATTATATAACTCACGATATCTTCTGGCGTGTAAAACTCACCTAAACATTTTCGATCGTTACTATTAATAATTTCTTGGTAAATATTTCCAATTAAACTAGGTTTTAATTCAGCATCATTTACCAATACTATTTTTTTTAAGATTTTATCTATTGTTTTTAGCTCTGGGCCTTGAATTTGATATTCTTCTAAGAGACGATAAAAAACTTGTTTTTCGTGTAGATATTTTCCAAATTCATTCATTATAAATCTAAATTTTGATCAACAAATATTAATATAATTTGTCATTTCTGTTTTATTGAATTAATTGATTTTTTTTATCTTTCGCTATTTTTTTAGATTCGGTAGAAATATAAATAAAAACTCTTTAATTCTTAGTATTCAAGAGCATTATTATAATATCGAAATTCGATTTGATTTGACTTTTTGGTAAACATGACAATTAGTATTCTTCCAGCAATTCTATCGATTAGCATTTCTTTACTTGCGATTGGACACATCCTTGGTAATATGGATAAATTTTACCTCAAAACAAATACAATTTTATTTTCTCTTATATATCTAATTCTTGGATTAGCTTTTCCGTTATTTTTCAATATCTCTTTAGAGCTTCGAGATCCAGTATTAAGGCTACATTTATGGATATTAATGATACTCTCGCGAATAATTGCCTTTGGTTTGATATTTATATTATTTTCAAGCGTACTTTCAGTAAAAAAAATAGAACTTATTTACATTTTGGCAGTTTTCTTTTTTTTTGGACTGATCGTTGCTTTCTCCTACTCTCATATATCCATTGCCCCTTCAATAAATTCTTTTTCTGAATTTGAAGTCTTTCTCCTTCCCATAGCGATTATCGCGTACGATGGATTAATAATTATTTTTATTTTCTTAAAATCTCGTAAACTTATATTAAAATCTCCAAAATCCACCTTCGAAAAAATATTCCTTTTTTATTATATTCTCTTAATATGTTATAGCAGTCTTTTCTTGTTATATTTAATCACAAACGAAGTATTATTAGGAAATATCAGCCTATTTCTTAATTTATTTTCGCTTCTCGCCTTATTGTATCTTATTGTAAAGGAGCCTTACAAATTCATCTCTTATGCAAATAAGATATATGATTTTATCATTTTTCAGAAAAGTGGCGTATTGTTATATTCTTATAATTTCGATACAAACGAAGAGACTGAAGATATATATCTAAAAGGATCTATTTTAATTGGAATAAACCATATCATTTCAAACATTATTGATAAGCAAAGACAACTTGACTTGATCCAAGTAAGAGATCGAGATATCGTTTTTGAATTTGATAAAAACTATGGATACGCTCTTTTACTCATTACAAACAAAAAAAATACGATTATTGAAAAATCAATGAAAAATTTCGTAAAACATTTCAATGAAACAAATAAAGAAATATTAATTAAAATTGCTAACTTAAGCCAATTAATTGATATCTCTGAATTTAGTAATATTAAAGATTTATTAAATAAAAATTTTAAACCATTCTTAGCAGACAATTAAATTAGAAAGAATAAACATGTACGAGATATTTTTTGCCATACTCATAATTGTATATCTATCGTCTCTTTTCATGTCAATTTTTCTTCCATTGTACTTCCTGCTTTTTAATAAATCAAGCAATTTGGGTAAAAATCTATTTTTCTATTTCGGGTCGTTCATAACTGGCGGCGTGCTAATGTCAACCGCTTACATTTGTTCAATCATACTATACTTTTCCTATGATATAAATCTTTTCGTTTGGAAATTGTATATAACGCTTCAATACGCAAATTACGGGTTTATATTATTCATATTATCATCACTCCAGCAAAAACTGAAAAAAGATATAGCCTTCTTTTCTATTTTTTCCGTTTTTTTTGGAATTATCGTGGGAGGAACCATTTCACCCGTATCAGTATCCATAGAAGAAACACTACAGGAAGGCACCATCATTTTAAACCCGGTTCTCATTAATTACAGGTTTCAAATACATTTGTCATCTGTTATAGCTTTATTTTGTTTATTCTTAATGATAATTTACACTTATAAAAATGTTTCAACCCACTTGCAATCCAGGAATAAGTCAACTAGCAAATTAATGCTCGTTAGCAACATTACAATATGCATACCATTATTTTTATTAATCCTACTCGCAATCGTTCAAATCCCAATTATTAGGGACTTACAATTCATAGCACTTTTTGCTAGTTATTTATTTAATGCCATTCTTTTCACAAAGAATCCCGATCTAGCTTTGAATTTAACCAATAAAGTTTATTCAATAAACATTTATCACAAATCTGGAGTTCTTTTATATTCCTATAAATTCGAATATGAGACACCTGATATTGAATCTGCCATATGGGGAAACATAGTTATTGGATTAAATCATATCGTAGGTGAATTTATAGATAAGAGCGATCAAATTGATGTGCTCAAAACGAGATCTGCGGATATCATCGTGGACTATAATAACGAGAAAGGATTTGCAGTCTTGGTCATGACGAATCGATTAAACAATGTTCTCTCTCAGATGATGCATGATTTTACGAAAGAATTTGAAGTAAAATATAAAGAAGAATTAAAAAATATCCAAGATCTTAATAATTTAATTGATGTCTCGGACTTCAAGGGTGTTGACGACTTGATTAAAAAACGATTCTCGATTTATTTTTAATCAAAAATTACCAATTTGCCCTATTTTTTAACAGCTTGAAGATATATGAATCAACAAGAGCGTCCCAAGAGGCAACAATGATGTTTTCGTGAGCTCCAATTGTCCCCCAGGCGCTTTCCTGATCGTGTGTTTCCGCCAATACCCTTACGACAGATGCTGTTCCCGCTTGAGCAATAATTCTGACCTTGAAATCTGAAAGGTCGATCTCTTTTATGCTTGGATAGAAATACACTAAGGCTTTCTTGAGAGCATTATCCAAGGCATTAACGGGGCCGTTTCCCTCAGCGGCTGTGTGAAACATCTCTTCGCCAACCTTTACTTTAATAGTAGCCTCGGATATCAGATTATCCTTGAATTTTTCGGTAAGAACGCGAAATCCTTCCAATTCAAAGAACTTATTACGATAATAATTTGGATCCTGAATGTTCATGTCCATGCTTCGCATCAGGATTTCTAAAGATCCTTCTGCACCTTCAAACGAATATCCTTTATGCTCTTTCTCTTTAAGTACATCTAATATGACTTTAATCTTAGGGCTCTCTGCTGTCAATGGGATGTTAAACTTGTTTGCCATGTGTAATAAAGAGCTTTTTCCCGCCAGTTCAGATATTTTAATATCCGTTGCGTTGCCTACTTTATCTGGATTTATGTGCTCGTAAGTTCTTGAATTTTTCAGCATTGCCGAAGCGTGAACTCCTCCTTTGTGAGAAAAAGCATTTTTTCCAACGAACGGTTGATCAGGATTACCAGGAAGATTTGCCATTTCGTATATGAAATGAGAGACTTCGGTTAAGTTTTGCAAATCCTCATCGCTAATGCAATCAATATTCATTTTAAGCCTTAATACGGGTAAAATCGTTGTTAAATCAGTATTACCGCACCGCTCTCCAAATCCGTTAATCGTACCCTGAATCATATTAATTCCGTTTAAAAATGCTTCAAGTGCCATTGCATTTGCCATACCAGTGTCGTTGTGAGCGTGAATACCCAAACTTATGTCGCCTAAATTATTTTTTACATCTATTAGGACGGGTTGCAATTCGTGAGGAAGCATTCCTCCATTTGTATCACATAAAGCAATCCAAGAAGCACCAGCTTTTTTTGCTACATTTAAGCACTTTAAGGCGTAATCCTTATTATTCTTATAACCATCAAAGAAATGTTCAGCGTCAAAAATCACATCAAGATTATTTTTTTTCAAGCAAGAAATCGTGTCTTCAATCATCGCGAGGTTTTCTTCGAGTGTTGTTTCCAACGCGGTTTCTACATGTAAATCCCAGGTTTTTCCAAATATCGTAGCACCCTTTACTTCCGCGTTTAAGATTGCCTGAATACTCTTGTCTTCTTCTGCACAACTGTTTTTACGTCTCGTTGAACCAAAGGCGTATACATTAGTACCGTTCAATCCCATTTCCTTTATCTTTTGAAAAAACTCAATGTCTTTAGGATTTGACCCTGGCCAGCCCGCTTCGATCATTGGAATGTGGAGGTCGTGGATCAAGCGTTCTAATATCCTCAATTTATCTTCCATTGAAAACGCCAATCCCGTCTTTTGACTCCCCTCTCTCAAAGTGGAGTCGTAAATCCACGCTTTTCTTTTTTCCAAACTTATTCCCTCATCATATTTTATTCTAATTATCGTGAACGCAGAAATCTTAAACCCAGAACGATAAAAGCAAGAAAAGTTTAAAGAGTTTAAGATTTCTCCATGAATTTAAATAATAATAATCCCAATAATAATTTTCCCAGGTATTAATCTGCTTGGAATTATCGTGTGTTTCATGTTATATAATATCAGAATGCATGACTTAAATGTTTATGCCATTGTTATTTAATATCTTTACAATCTGATTGGAATTTTTTTGACTTGAGATTTGTGAAATTTCAATCTATTAATGTTGATCATGGCAAACTATATTTGTTCAGGTTCACACAATCACTTAATCGTCAACACCCATACATTTATATATCTATAACATCTAAATTTAACACGAGAAATACCTTTTTTTAAACAGCTTTCTGATAGGGTTTAGAATTAAAATGAAGCAGCTCGAACAAAACGACTTGGAATGGGCAAACGATTGGAGCAAGATCGTACAGATCTACGAAACTATCGACCGTCTAAAAGCCTTGTTCGAATCTTTAGACACGACTTACCTACGTCAAATGCAACAAGAAGTTTTGATCTCTAATCTCGAAAAGTACGCTTGGTCGCTTCAGAACTATATTGTTGAAAAATACTCAAAAATCTAAATGCAATTTATTTGAGTGAAAACATTAGATAAGTCTCGGTATGAAAACTTCTTTAATAATACTCTAAAACTTCCTCAAAAAAGCATCTAATGGGTTTTTATGATATTCAATATTACTTTTGTATATAAAATTGAATTTTTAAAGCGTAAAAAAATGTCCAATACAAATAGTTTAGGAATAATAGGTTTAATAATAGGAATAGCAGGTGCTTCGCTTGGTGGAATTTCCATGTATTTAAATTTAACTTCGCCAATTCAAATAAGAGATACAACTGGAAACATTTGGGTTGACTCCAACGAATATTTTGAAGTAGATCCAGATGTTGCAGATATTACATGGAACATACCTGATTTGCAAGTAAATTTTACCGTAAATCTCGGAGAGAGCGTTTATATCAGTTTTACTTGTAAATGTTATTACTTTTCTGATATTAGGTTTAATACCTTAATAGACGGAGAAATTCTGGACGAATATTTTTTTTTTAAAGAGAGTGGAGAATTCGAGAGTTATTCCATTACATTTAATGAATTAATTGAAACCAGGGATGTTTCTTCGAGTATAGGGTTTGGAGAGCATCGAGTACAGATAAGGATTTTATTTAGTACTGCTGGGGGCCATTTGAGCGATAACTGCTTAGTCGTCCAAACCTTTTAAAATTATTTTTGATTTGCGTTTTTATAATTTTTTTTTATAATTCTAATTATAATCAATACTTTAGAGCAAGATCCTTAAGTATTTCAATTTTATCCATTCTTTAAATTTCTTTTAAGAGTGTATTATGAACTTCGCGCTTAAAAATAAAAAGGGTAAGGATTTTCAGAGAAAAGAAAAATTATAAAATAAAGGGAATTTAAAGATAATATTAAAAAACTTCATATTCGTTCCAGATAATATTATATTATTAATGGATCTTGAGTAACTTGTTAGATCATTCACGAAATATAATACTTAGCATTGATGTGCCGTGCTCGATAAAAAATCCCTGTTAAAGACAAAAAG
>JAEOUI010000247.1 GCA_016839425.1 Promethearchaeota archaeon | reverse complement strand
GCTTGCAAAGAGGCTGGCCTCAACCAATTTCTTTTCGAACAGGCTAACATCAGAGAACATGCAACATGGGTTAACATGAGGGATCCAGAAGGTGCCTATGATATTGCTAAAGATCACATCAAAATGGCCATCGCAAAAGCAAGAAAACTCAAGCCTTTGGAAGTACAGAAGGTAAGCGTCGAACCCTCCTGCCTAATCATTGGTGCGGGAATTGCTGGTATGAACGCTGCTTTAGACTTGGGAACCGAAGGATATAAAGTACATTTAGTAGAAAAAACCGCCACTATTGGAGGTCACATGGCTCAACTTGATAAGACATTTCCCACAATGGACTGTTCTGCTTGTATTTTAACACCAAGAATGGTTGATGTAGCTCGAAACGAAAACATAAAAATTCATTCGTATTCTGAAGTCGTTGATGTAAGTGGATATGTAGGAAATTTTGATGTTACCATAATGCACAAACCGCATTATATTGACCAAGTCAAGTGTACGGGTTGCGGAGCCTGTGCTGAAGCTTGCCCTGTTACCTGTGGAAACGATTTTGATTTGGGTTTAGGCACAAGAAAAGCAGTCTACATTCCCTTCCCTCAAGCTGTACCGGGTCAATACACGATTGATATGGAAAAATGCATTCAATGCGGCATTTGCGCTCGACCTGAAGTTTGTGAACCAGGAGCAATAAATTATGATGACAAACCTGAATATATAAAGGAGAAAGTAGGCACCATTATCATAGCAACTGGATGGGACCTTTACGATGCGACCCAACTTAAACAATACGGTTTTGGAAAATATCCGAATGTGATTAATGGGCTTCAAATGGAGCGTCTCTTGAGTTCTACCGGACCTTTAGAAGGTAAACCAGCTCGACCATCTGATCTAAAAGCACCTCATAGCGTTGCCTTCCTTCAATGCGTCGGAAGCAGGAACTTTAGAGATGGTTGCAACCAGTATTGTTCGAGAGTGTGTTGCATGTACGCAACAAAACAAGCAAGGCAATACAAGGAAAAGCATCCCGAAGCCGATATTTACATCTTCTACATGGATATTCGGGCGTTCGGAAAAGGTTACGAAGAGTTTTACGAGTCAGCAGCCAGAGAATACGGTATTACTTATATTCGAGGAAGAATAGCAGAAGTATCCGAAGACGATGATCATAACATCATAATCCGAGCAGAAGACACGCTTTTACAAACACCGATAGAAGTGAAAGTTGACATGCTCGTCCTTTCCACAGGATTAGAAGCAAAATCAGACGCTGATAAGGTATCGTCCTTACTGAGCGTGCAACGATCTGCGGATGGATTTTTCATGGAGGCTCATCCAAAATTAAGACCAGTAGACACATTGACAAACGGAATTTTTGTTGCAGGTGTCGCACAGGGACCAAAGGACATTCCCGATACAGTGGCTCAAGCCAAGGGTGCAGCTTCTAGTGCAGCAACTTTAATGGCAAAGGGTGAAGTAGAGATTGAACCTTACTACTCGGTCGTGCTCGAACACCAATGCTCTGGTTGCATGAGCTGCCAATCCATGTGTCCGTTTGGAGCAATTGATTTCGACGAGTTTAAAAAAGTTGCCGTGGTGAACCCTGTTCTTTGTAAGGGATGTGGCACATGTGTGAGCGCTTGTCCAAGCTCAGCAATGATCCAGAATCATTTTGCAAACTTTCAGTTGAACCAGATAATCAACTGGGCATTGAAAGAATTATAATTTTAGATTTTTTCTTTTTTTATTTTTTCTCGTATCTTTACTGAATAAAAAGGTTTAAATTATTCAAGACAATTAATGAAATATTTATCTTTATAATAGGTGATATTATTTCATTTTATGTAAATCCTCGAGAATATTTAATAAATAATCCCATAATACTAATATTGGGTATTAGTGATATAATTTTAGAAATCATTGTTTTTTTCATAATGATAAAATTCCTGATTGCGTATAAAAAATACAGGGAACGAAACTTATTGTATTTCTTTTTTACATTTCTATCAATTTCAGAATCTTGGTTAGGTGCTGTAACTTTTTTTCTCTCAATTATAATTTTCAATGTGATACCACCATTGTCAGTATATTTTCTAGTTCAAGGAGCAATTTTATTATGGGGGTCATTTACTTGGATATTGGGAGTAACAAAGCTTACAATAGATAAAAAAAGAAAAAGAATTATCATTCAAGCGATATCAGGCTCATTTCTGTTATCATTTAATATAGCTTATATAATAATTGCATTATTTGCTCCAGAATTGTTAGCACCTTATCTTTATCGCATTTTGGCGCCAGCTTTTACCAGTTTACATCAGATTTATTTAATTACTGCTTTATTATCAGTAGAAATATTTGGAATTTGGTTCGTAATAAATATGATTAAAATCCCCCAAAAAAAAAGCAAGTTTAAAGGAAAAATATTACTTCTTTCATTGCTAAGTTTAGGAATTGGTGTATTTTTAATTGCATTAGGAAATTATTATATAATATATGTAATAATTGGAAATTATTTTGCACTTTTCTCGGTAATTTGCTTTTATTGGGCGTTTTTACTACCAAAATGGTTGGAAAAACGAGTGATAAAGGAAGAATAATTTCAAATATTCTATTTTTTAATATCATTTTATATTTTCCGTTCAATTTTGTTATCTTTAGCTTTTATTTCTTAATATCGGAGCATTCAGCTTTCGAAAGCTTTTTATCCCATTTATTTTTGAATAAAATAATGGATAAACCTAAATTTTCGATCGTAGGTTGTGGATTTGTAGGCTTGGTTACAGCTTCTTGTTTAGCGAGCAAGGGTTTTAAAGTCATTGCGACCACGATTAAAGAAGTCGAGGCGGAACTCATTAACAAGGGTCAAGCTCCTTTTTTCGAGGAAGGATTAGACGAGGTTTTGAAAAGTGCAATTGACCAAGATAATTTATTCGTTACTTTAGACAACAAGATGGCCATCCTCAACACGGATATTACATTTATTTCGGTAGGGACTCCAATGCGCGAAGACGATAACATTAACTTGAGCTTTATCGAGAATGTGTCAAAGCAAATCGGAAACGCATTAGCAGAAAAAAGCGAATACCACCTAGTCGTTGCGAGAAGCACCATTGTTCCGGGAACTGCACGAAACATAATAGGTAGGAATATTGAACAATTATCAGGAAAAAAAATGGGTGTGGATTTCGGTCTTGCAATGCAACCCGAGTTTTTAAGAGAATGCGTCTCGGTTTACGATACATTTCACCCCAACCGCATAATAATTGGTGAACTAGACCAAAAGAGCGGTGATATTTTAATAAACGCATGGAAGCAGTTTTATGATGAACCATATCCTCCTATCGAACGGATGAATATTGAGAGCGCAGAGATGGTAAAATACGCAAATAATTGTTTTTTATCCACCAAGATAAGTTTTGCAAACGAATTCGCTCGTTTTGCCGAGCTCATACCAAATGTGGATGTCGTGCAAGTCATGAAAGGCATTGGTCTTGACGATAGAATAAATCCTAAGTTTTTAGGTGCTGGAGTCGGATTTGGTGGATCTTGTTTTCATAAGGATGTCAGCGCCATAAAAAGATGGGCTCGAGATAAAGGCTTTCAATCCAAGGTCCTCGAAGCGGTGCTCGAGCTCAATAACGATCAAGCAATTCACATGGTTGACATCGCAGAAGAACTACTGGGAGTCCTTAAAGGTAAAAAAATAACTATCTTAGGACTATCTTTTAAACCAGGTACAGATGATATGCGAGAGGCGCCCAGTCTTAGAATTATCAAGGAATTACAAAAAAGAGGAGTTTCCTCAATAGTAGCTTATGATCCAAGAGCTGAAGGTGCCGCAAGAAAAATATTGGAAAATACAATATCTTACGCTAAAACATCAGAAGAAGCTCTTCGAGACTCCGAATGTGCGTTGCTTGTAACTGAATGGGAGGAATTCAAAAAATTCAAACCTCAAGACTTTCAAAAGCTCATGAAGTCGCCGAACCTCGTAGACGGAAGGAGGATATATGATTACTGGGAATTTTCAAAACTAATTCCGTTTAGAACAATAGGGCGAAAATAATTTTTTTTTTAAAATAATTTAAATCCACACATCGGGCATTCTTGTTTAAGGCTCGTAGTAAATCTACTACAATTAGGACAAATCACGATTTTAATTTTCGATTTTTCCCTTGGGAGTTCAATTACTTCGTCTTCCACAACAATTACTTCTTCGTCATCATCCGATTCAATCGCCATTGGGTCAACGACTTGTATTATGCGTGGTTTATCTTTTTCCTCCAACTCTTGCATATAGCGCACGATATCTTTCTTTTGAAGTTTAAGCATTTGTTCTCGAGTGGGTATCTTTCCTGCGTGCACATCAAGAATGAACTGTTCGTCAAGTTTGAGTATGTTATAACAAATATGGCATCGAAATACATGAGTAATTCCAATATTAGATATTTTTGCCCATTGAGCCCAACAAGTCATATGGGCCACGGTATCGCAAGAAGGACATTTTACGAGACCCGCGTCATCTTTTTGAAAACAGATTGCACACGAAGATACCTCATTTACATTGATAGGCTCATCTGCAAGATTGACATAGAATGGTTGATTTTCTTGTATTATTACGGGCTTTTGCTTATTGTAAAAGTTCGCAACTTTAACTCTCTTTTTTTCTGAAAGAATTTTCAAGGCATTGGATAATTCTTTAGTGGAATAAATTTCATAGTATTCACCGTTTGTCCGCCCCGATAACTTCTGTAGCTTCCTGCACTCTTCTGCATCAATTGCATTCAAGTTAATTACATCAATGAAAAATGGCATATCCTTGACCTTATCAATAAGGTCTTCCAATACCGGAAGGTATTGATCTGGTATCTTATAAGACTTGTCATCAAGGAGAATTACTAATCGAAAGTTCTTTTCTGAAATTTTTTTATACACTTCAATGATAAATGTAATGGCAACGAATATTCCTCCAGCTATGTTAGCTCGAGTGACTGTCTTGTGAAACGCTTTCAGGGCTGAAAGTATTATTTCTTGGTCTAAAGTAAAGTGATCGAGATAGGTAGGTCCATCTTCTTGAAAGGCTATGACATTAAATCTATCAGAAGGATCGTTCTGTTGTTTTAAATTCAAAAAATTTTGAAGTTCTCCTTGAACTTGACTTCCTTTCATTGAACCTGGAGTTAAGGCGTAAAAAATCAAACAATCCTCACTTCGAGTAACCTGCATTTTTAAGAACCTATATTGACGATTATATCATTTTATTCTTCAATTAAATAGACGATAATTAATAATACAATCGAGTCAAGACTTTATAAATTTGGGGTTTAGTAATTGAATTTCCTTCAAGTTTTTTATTACAATCCCTATTTAAAAAAAACGATAAAGAGCGTATATAAAAGTCTTTGAATTTCTCTACAATAAACCGTATAACCATTAGAAAATTGAAAATAAATTATTATTTTGTTAAGATAAAAAAAAAAATTATATTTTCTTTTCGACCTTTAAATCTATTGAATACTCTATCATACCGATTTTTTCTGCCCATTTTCGAACATAGTTTATCCTATAGTCCCGAGTTAAATCTAGTAAAATTATACTAGGTATCATTCCAATCGCACAAAAGAGGGGAAGAGGTCCCAAAAATATTATAGCGCTGATCAAATCTCCTAAAGTTTTACTTTCTCCTATAATTGTGGAAAATAATTCGTAAAATCCGACGATAACCCCTATTCCAGCGTATCCCTTTAA
Organism: Promethearchaeota archaeon; assembly: GCA_016839425.1. Next base: position 8,022 of record JAEOUI010000247.1, on the reverse strand, counting down.
AATATCCATAAAAAAACCTCCCGATGATTTCAATTCAACTGGTTGATCAGAATTTTTATTTTTCTCGTGATTAGTACTTACTATTCCTGAATCTAAAATAAACCAAGTAGAAGAGAACAGAACTAAAGCTAAGGGTATCGTAAACATTAACATCGCTAATGTAGATGTCGCATTTCCAGGATCATTCCCTGATGCCGAAACAAGTGTTTGTATGGAAGAAATACCCCCTAACATCATTGCCAGATTAAGTGCCATTAAAGCTGGAAAAAATCCCCTAAATATTTTTCTAAATTTTTCTTCTTCAGCTCTTTCTTGAATACTATAATTCATTTTTCTTCCAGTAACATGTGCTTGAATATAAAGAAAAATTGGCGAAATAAGATATCCAGCATTAACTGTAATGAGAGGAAACAATACAAACACGACAAGAAATATAAACACGATCTCTTCGCTCATTTGATCACCAGGAATGAGAAGTGCCATAGACTCACCAGCATCAGCGTTAAAAGAGAAGATACCTAAAATCAAAACTATTACGACAATATAACAAATAGAAATTAGTGACGCTTTTGTATATTTTTTTATATTCATACCCATCATTACAAAACTCATTTTATATAAATATTTTCTAATGTAAATCGAATAGTGTAATGATTTATACCAGATTATCCAAAATAGCTTGATATTTAGGAGCATCTTGTAGGTATGGAACTTCCAAAAATATATCGGGAAGGACGCCCCAAGTACCATAACGAGCGCTGGCTCCCGATGCGAAGCTATACATTGTCATTAAAAAGTTTTGTTCATAGCCTGATTCGTTTCGAAGGATCCTGAGACGATTAAACAAGTTATTATATAAATAGTACATACATTCGTGGTATTGAATATCAACTAATGCTTGATTGTAAGGTTGTTCTGATCCGAATGGATCGGATGTGAGGTGTTGGCCCGCTTCGTAAAAAGCCAGTTGTTTTCCTAACTCAATGGTAAGATTAAGATATCTTGAAATTGCAAGAATTATACCTTCATCCATTCCGTTGAAAGCTAAATTAAAAACCTCTTCCACGGTGGTTGCGGCACCTTTCTGTTCTAAAAAGTCGATTGAGTCATCATCAAACCCAAAATACGCTGCTGGAGAAACGATGTCAAAACTATCGGGATCCAGATTCGAAATCGTACGGTTTCCCACATCAAACCATCCCGCTTGAACGCCTACAACGCGTTTTAAGCGATCCATTTCCCCTGAAAATACGGAGGAAAAGATATCTAGAGCGTTTTGTACGAATGGGACTATTCTTTCGGGCCATGGGACGGAGAGATCAACCTCACTACTTAAATTATAACAGTAATGAGTTGCAGGAAAAATCCAATTCCAAATCTCATTCGAATATTCTACATAAAGCGTTAATTCAGGTTCGAGAGTATCTCGAAATAATTGAGCCATTTGAAAGATAAAATCATCTGAAGCTTCGTGCGGCACGCAAATCCAAGCGTTCTTATCAATTTTATTGCATAACTCTATCATTACTTCATAGGGAACGCCCCTATCGTGCGAATAGCAATATTCAGAAGCTTTAGATCTGTCTTCCCAGAAAGTCAAGTTGTCGTGAAAATTGGTGCAACCCCAATCCATAAAGCGAATAGTTGCAAAATTCGATAGTTTATCTAACCATACGGGATTAAAAGGCTCTGTAAAAAATATCGTTTCAAATTCCGATTTTATAAGCCGAAAGTTGCGAGCATGATTTCCCAGTGTAGAATTCTGGATGCGAATCCCGTGAAATTCTTCGTTAACAGTCATATTTAAGACATATCTACCAGGGTAATGATAGAGAACCTCCCAATTTCCCGTAAACGAGAATTCCCCCTCTCCATCATATAGGAATGTGTAATTACCAAGGGGTAAATTAAACATGGAAGCAAAACCAGTATGCACTATTTGATTTGTTTCTAATCCAAAATCAAGGGGTAACTGTAATGGATATCCGTTCTCGTCGCAAGGAACTTGATCAATAAGACCCGTATCCCATGTATTATTTCCCCCGCTGACCCAACGATCGTTTCCAGTCATGAACGGACGGCAAAGCTTCATTAGATTCGTAAAGGGCCACTCCCGCCCCCAATCGTTGATTCCCCCCAAATTCATGCCAAAATCAATGCCACCAGGATTTGGAAGGAACTTTGGATTGACGATATATTCTTCGAGCCATTGATCTATTTCATTATCGGGTTCGTTTGGTTCGTTATCAAGTCCTTGCCTATTTGAATAATTTTGAAATTGAAAATATATTAATGTAAATCCGGTAAAACTTACAACAATTACTATCGAAAGAATGATTGCGATTATTTTTTTACGCATCATTTCAAGATAAATTCGTGTAAAATAAAAATATATTGTTATTTATGGCAAATTTTTCATTGAAAAACATTTATTTTTTAGAAAAACTTTTGAAATAACATGATAAAGAAACATTACACTGATTCTAAGGAAGAAGTTGTAACAAAAGCAAATGCGACTAAGACCACCATACGATGGCTCGTGACAAAGGAAGATGGATCCGAGCGCTACGCTACTCGTCGATTTGAAATCCAACCAGGAGGACAGATTGGTGTGCATGTTCATCCTGAGGAGCATCACATTTACATTTTAGAAGGATCATGTATGTTGATTAACGAAAGAGGAGAAAAAAATGAAGCTAATTCGGGGGATGTATTTTTCATCCCATCAAACGAGCCTCACGGTTACTCAAACGAAGGAGATAAGACCGTAGCGTTCCTATGCGTGATTCCTTATTTATAAAATATTAATTTTAATAATTGCTTATCATAATTGCCAATGAATGAAAAAGGATTCTGTTGTGTGTGCGAACACGAATTAGTACTCCATCTTGACGAGGGAGACGGTTGGAGGTGCCATTCGTTAGGAAAAGACGGGTATCAATGCGAGTGTTGGTTGAGAAAGAAACATTCTGGGGAAGATCTTTCCTATTACGATTTAAAACTCCGAATCGAGAATCAAATCGAAGATTTAAACAAAATTTGAATAAAATAAATCTTCTTCTACAATAGAGTTTTATTGTAAGAAGAACTCAAATTGATTTAAATCTTTAATGATTTTTTAAATATAAAAATTAAAAAAAAAATATTTAGTGTTTATTAGCCCTTTTCTGTTTAATACCAATTATAACTGATACGATGCCAAGGATGGCAACAAGCGTTCCTACTTCATATCCAGGTATCCCAGGAGGTGCTGAGTTAGAAGGTGTTGGATTAGATGTGTCTTTAATTATTCTCAAATAAATCGAATTACTATTGCCTAATGTATCGTTTACATGAATCCTTAAAATATAATCGCCATCTGGAAGCTCTTCCCAAGTGGAGTAATCGATTGAAAATTCATTAACTCCCGATATGGGCGAAAGTATATAATATTTCGTGGTATCGTCGTTAATCGTAAACCATAATTTATCGATATTTGCTTCGGTGATGGTAACTCTAACCGTGGGTGCTATATCTTCATATATCGTACCATTTGTCGGTTCGGTTATGATGATCTGTGGGGCCAACGTATCCTTAATGAAGATAATATCCTTGAAGGCAAGATTTCCTAAAGAATCGTTAGCGTATACTCGAACGATAAGTAATCCATCGTCTTGTTCTGTCCAAGAAGTTGCATTAACCTCAAAAGAATCACCCGTGAAAAAATAATTTTCACTAGAACCAAGTATCGCATACCAAGTTTCGTTAATGCCACTCGGATCAGTCGTACTGATTTCAATCGTTGGAGAAGTGCCACAATAGGAATTATTGGAAGGCGATATTATTGAAATAATGGGACCTAAATCGTCACCATCATCCCATTTTGGCAAGTAGTCAAAGATACCAGTTTGGAATTCAAATGGAATGTCTCCAATCCTATCGTCATTTACATCCGTTCCCGTGTAATTGTCCCAATAATTCCCAATTGAGGTGTTCCAATAATTATTATTTCCTAAATCTTCTGCGTGCTTCACATTACTTTTAAATGTATTATTATAAACACCATTTAAATCAGAATTTGAATCTAAATATACACCGAGCTCGTTTGAAATGATTATATTATCCGAGATATAATTATTATCAGCATTTTCGATTCTTATACCTTGGGCATCACAATCAGAAACATTATTATTAAAGACTTGGTTTAACTCGCAAGTTCTGTAAAGCAAGATGCCATATAAACTAACATCAGATACATTATTTGAATAAATCAAATTTGAATCGCAATAAGTATATAAACCAATCCCTCTCGATCCACCTTCAATAGTATTTTCGTATATTTGATTAGAATCCGAATAACCAGCAATCTGAATGCCAAGACCAGTAGATATCAATTCGTTGTATCTTATGTGATTTAAGCTCGAATATTCTAAATAAATGGCGTTATCGTTTTGGAATCTATTGTTTTGAATAATATTTCCTTCACAATAGCTCAAGCGTATAAAAACATCATTATTCGAAGAGAAATTGCAATATTCAATATTATTTCCGCTGGAATAATGCATGCTAATTGTTCTATAAGAATGATCAAATTCCATTCCAGAGATGTTTACATTAGTACAATTTACAAGAAAAATTTGTGCCGCATCACTGAAGTTTGTAGTTGATAATCCTTCTTGGTTCACATAATAATAAAGCGTTTTTCCATTTACAATATTAGACAAATCGATATCGTGTGAATTTGCTTGATTTAATGTACTAGCTCTCAAGAAAAAACCAGATTGACCCATGTCGTTATCTCGCATGATATTGCTTTCAGAATAATAGAAACCAATATCTATGATAGCAGCTTGAACAGAGTTATTTATAATATCGTTGTCTGAAGAAAATCGAATATCTATTCCCCAGTTATCGTTCATGTATAAAGAATTATTGCATACAGAATTATTATCCGAATATTGGAGATATATAGCGGCATATTCGTTATCGTAAATCGTGTTATTATAGATTTGACCGTTATTTGCGTGATTAAGTGCAATACCAGCATCGTATGCAGATCTTTCAGCATTCCATCCTGATGTGCCGTGTATCGTACAATTTCGAATGATAAAGAAATCATCAGAGTTCTCAATTAGTATTCCCGAACCACTTCCTTGTGCATCAATTGTTATATTCTCAATTATATAGGGATCTTCCCAAGTTCCATTACCGATTACCCAATCAAAAACTGCAACGGTTTCGCTCCAATTGTTATCTATATGAATTGGGATTGGATGGTCATAACCATCATCGAATATTGGTAAATAGTCAAAAATCCCCGCTTGAATTTCGAACGGATTGTCTCCAATTCCGTCGTCATTTTCGTCCGTTCCCGTGTAATTATCCCAATAATTTCCAATCTCTGAATTGTTGTAGTAATTATTAGTTCCATCGTCGTTAAGGTGCAAATTATTATCCTCGAACGAGTTTTCAAAGAAGATATTTTCTTCGCAAGTGCTATCGTAAATATCCACGCCATATGTAGAAGAAGACTTTATAAGATTTTCACGGAAAACATTAGAATCTGAATTGCTAATAATAAAAATTCCCCTATTAAATCCAGTAATCGAATTTAGAAAAAATGTATTGTTTGCAGAATATGTAATATATGAACCATAATTTCCTAAACCATTCATGTCATTATCTTCAATCCAATTATCATCACTGGATGCTATATAAATACTTGTAGGACATTGAAGCATTATATTATTCTCAACAGTGTTATTATGCGAATATGTTTGGAGAGAGATTGCCGTACTACAGGATGTAAAATTGTTGTTTTCTATTGAACTATTTATAGTATCGTAAAAAATTATACCTTGATTTAATTGGTCAAAGTTGTTTCCGCTAATATTAGATTTATCATTGCCATGAATATACACGCAAGTAGTAAATACATCAGAAAATTCATTATCAAACACTTTCGTATTTTTAGAATAAAATATTTGAATCGCAATGTTTGTATAATTAAATTGAAATCCAGAAATTTGACAATCGTCGCAGTTCGCAAGTATGATTTGACCAGGATCCGTAAAATTAGTATTATCAAGATTACTTTCGTTAACAAGATAATAAATCGATCTACCATTAACTAAATTTGAAGAATCTATAGAATGCGTGTTTACTTGAGTATCGTCTCCAGAGATATATATTCCCGTGTTAGAAAAAGTGTTTTCAGTGAAATTTGCGTTTGATTCATCATACAAACCCAAGCCACGATTCGTACCTATTATCGTGTTGTAATGAGCCTCGTTATCATTTCCATCGTATAAATAAATTCCTACAAATGAAGTTCCATACACATAATTTTGCATTACAATGTTATAAGAACACGCTTCTAAAACAATCCCACATCTTGAATTGTAGCAAGTGTTATTCTCAATTAATCCGTTTTGGACGGAGTTCATGTAAATTCCCGAATCTAAAGAAGTAGATCCTCCGTCAATTAAGGTACAATTCCGGACGATAAAATATGCGGAATTGCTATTTAATATGGATATGCACGAACCACTGTTCCCTGCGTTAATAGTTACGTTCTCGATTACATAAGGATTGTCTATAGTTCCAGCACCATTACACCAGTCATATGTGGCATTGATCGTTGCCCAATCAGACACCCCAGTATCCGTATCGTCTATCGAGATTCTTCCCGTGATTTCCCAATGACCAGAACCTTTAAGATTTAAATTATTTTCAAAAGATTTTGATTGATTTATCAGTTCGGGTAAAATATAAATACTGGTGCCAAATGACAGAGTAACTAAAAGCAAGACACATTTTAAAAACCCCTTTTTTTTTTGTAGATAAAAACATAATTATATTTTAATTTTGAATATATTAAATCGTTTCTTTTATTCCTTACAAAAGTGTAAAGGAAGATTATAATAATTAGAAAAAGTAATTTAACTAGAGTCTTTCAAAAAAATTTAAAAAAGAAATGAAGATAAATAAAATTAATTTTTACATTTCCTTCGTATAATTGCTATAGTAATCGACATGATACTAAGAACTGTAATGAATGTTCCTAATTCGTATCCAGGAATGCCTGAATAATGAGGTGAATTTTCAAAATCTTTAATTATTCTAAAGATTAATGAATCATAGTATCCGATTGTATCGTTTACATGAATCCTTAAAATATAATCCCCATCGGGAAGCGCGTTCCAAGTGGAGTTCTCAATTGAAAAGATGTTAACTCCTGATATTGGAGAAGATACAAAATATTTCGTAGTGTCATCGTTAATCGTATACCATACTCGATCGATGTTTGCTTCAGTGATAAAAACTCTTAACTCAGGTACCGTAGCTGTATATATTGTATTATTGTTAGGACTGGTTATTGTTAAAACAGGTTCTGTGGTGTCCTTGATAATTGAGAGATCGTTGCTTGCGATATTATTTGACGAATCATTAGCGTATACTCGAATGATAAGGGGTCCATCTTCTTGTGCTGCCCAAGAAGCACCATCAACCTCGAAAGAATCGCCAACAAACGAATGATTCGCACCAGACCCTAGGATTGTATACCAAGTTTTATTACTATCGCTTGGAGCATCAAAAGATAATTGAACTGTTGGTGGTTCGTTAAATGAAATCCCACTAAATGGAGATGAAATGGAAAATTGAGGAGCTATGGAATCTCCATCTTCAAATATTGGTAAGTAATCAAAAAGACCAGTTTGAATTTCAAACGGATCGTCGCCTATTCCATTGTCGTCTAAATCCGTTCCAAGATAATTGTCCCAAAAATTACCAATCACGGAATTGTTGTAATAATTATCAGTTCCATCGTCTTCTACGTGCAGATTATTTGATTCAAACGAATTTTCATAGAATAAATTATTATCACAGCTACTTTGATAAATAAAAACCCCATAATTGGAACAGCTTGTTATGTTATTTTCGCGAAATATATTTAAATCGGCATTATTCGTCAAAAAAAAGCCCCTATTCAATCCATCAATCGAATTTAGAGCGATCTCATTTCCAGAAGCATAGGACATG
>JAEOUI010000560.1 GCA_016839425.1 Promethearchaeota archaeon | reverse complement strand
TTTCAATATTGTTATTTTGTTGAAGAATAGAATCCAAATCAGCAATATAAATCTCGTCGAACAAAAATTTTTCATATAATGTTGAGATAATATCTTCAGGTCTGTTATTGCTAAATAATTCCGATTTCAAAGGCTTATAATGATTTCTTTTACCTTTTTTAGTATGAACTACAACAGAATTTAAAATATCTATAACTGGAATAACTCTAAAAGGTGACATAAAATTAGAAAATAAATTAAAGAAAAATAATAGAAATAATGCTTTATTTAGAAGCTAGATCCTTTGCTATTTTGATCAATTCTTCTGATTGAGCGGAGAATTGTATAACTTTTTCCTTATCTCCCATTTCTTTTGCTGTTTCAGCGGCTTTAGCATATAATTTTGCGGCAGCTTCAAAATCTTGGCTTTCAAGAGCTTGTTCTGCCTTTTGTACGAATTCATCTAATTTTTGTTGATTTTTGGCCATTTCATCGGCTACATCTTGTCTCTTCTGTTCGTATTCTTCTTTTGTTTCTCCTCTCTTTCTTTTAACGCCACCAGCTTGTTTCTTACCCTTTTTCTTTTTTCCGCCTTTAGGCATTAATTTAATGATTTCTGAAATTTTAGCTGATAGTTCTTTCGCTATTTCATCTTCACCAGATCGTAATGCTAAGATAACAGCTTCTTCGTATAATCTAATTGCAGCTCGAAGATTACCTTTCTTTGATGAGTCTTCAGCTCTATCCATTGCTCTTCGACGTTTAATTCGAAGTTTTTCCTTAGCTTGACTTATTCGATATCTCCTGATTGTTAAATAATTTAGAGCACTACTGACAATAATATATATAATTGGAAACAGTAACATATTAGACCAAATCCAAGGATGGATCCAATTGAATGGCAGAAGTACACCGGGAGTAAGACCTGTTAAAAAATCTATTATCGTATTTCCCCATGATATTGAATCAATCAAAGGTTCCCAGTAAAATGGATTAGTCCAATCTGGGACAGTAGGCAAATATGATATAAAAAAGATCGAGAATAAAAATAAAGCCAATCCTAAGCTTGTACTAGTTTTATCCAATTGGTCCTTTTCCTTTTCTAAAGTAGGTATGACCATGAGATTTAAAAAATGTTTTGTATCACTTGAACTTCCCGATACAACCAATCGTCCAGTCATCCAAGCCCAAGTTGATGAGATTTCTCCTTGAGCTACTTTCATTATAGATTTTGCCGTACCTTCGACACGTACATCAACATCTTTTTTGGAAATCTCCCCAGTTATTATTTTTGGTTCGCCCCCTTTTTCAAAACGAAGGCTAATCGCGCCTATATCCCAAACATATATAACTACTTGTTTAGGACCATCGATTGTCCATTCAAAAAGATCTACTGCGACATCAGATTCCATACTCCTCAGTGTGATTATTGCCTTGAAAGCTCTCATAACTCGATCAATAACTTCTTCTTTCCGGGACTTCTCCTTTTTCATAGTTTCCTTTACTTTAGTTATAAGTTCTTTTACCTTGGCATCTTCACCCATTTCACCAGATATTATTGCCGCATATTTAAATTTCCTAGCGGCAGCAATGTAATTATCATTTTCAATGTCTTGTTGAGCTTTTGCGATTAGCATTTTTCGTTTCTTTCGATTAGGTTTTTGTTTCTTTTTTTCTTCGTATTCACGTTTTAATTCATCCATTGTTTCAATGATTTTTTTAGCAGTTGCTTTAAACTCTTGAGCGATATCTTTTTCAGCCAGTTCTGATGAGTTTTCTCCTGCGATTTCATAAAATCTAGCAGCGGCTTTAAAGTCCCCCTTTTCCATTGCTTTTTCAGCATTAGTGATGGCTTCAGATCTTTCAGCTTCCAAAATAGAACGTTTTTCTTGCATCTTTCGCTTTTCTTTTTCTTCAGCTAATCGTTTTTTTAGATTTTTTTCAATAACAAGAATTTCTTCCGCGCGCTTTATGAAAATTTTGGCTTTATCCTCTTCTTCTAGCATCTTAGAGATTTCTGCTGCTTTCGTGTAGAGATTGGCTGCCTCCCCATAATTATCGTCATCAATTGCTGCTTCAGCTTGAGAAAGAACCTTTGCTCTTTCAGCTTCTTTAAGTCTCTTTTCCTTATCCTTCTTCCAAGTTTTTACAAGCTCAAATTCTTTATCACGTATTTCCTTTGCCATTGCAAGGAACTCTTTAGAACGTTCTTCTTCTTTCATTTCTGAGCTTATTTTTGCGCATTCTTCATAAACATTAGCAGCTTCTCTAAACTGTCCTTCTAACTTTAGTTGTTCCGCTTGAGCTAATTTTGCACTTCTTTGACTCTGGAATTCTTCTCTAATTTTTGTTAGTTTTGATTCTTCTCTTTTCTTTATTTCCATTTCTTGCATTTGTTCTGCCATTGCTCTGAATGTTCTCATCCGATCTTTTTCGGCTAACTGTTTACTCAAAGCAGCAGCTTCTTCGAATTTTTTACTGGCATTTATGAAATCATTTGCTTCTTTTGCAGCTTCGGCTTCCTCAATGACATTCTTACGTTTTTCCTGAAGCCGCATACGTCGTTCTTTTAGTTCTTGTCGTTTGAGATCTTCTTCGAATTTTTTCGCATCCTTAGTAGGCTCCTTTGACACTCTTACTACATCTCCAAATCTGTTTCCATTTAAAATTTATTAAATTAATTTTTACTTCTTCTATTATATCTTTATTTCTTTTTGGATTTATAAATTTTTAAAAAAATCTGAAAATCAACATATTGTTATACTCTATTTTTTTATATACAAATTCTGATAATTCATTCTTAATAATTTGATTTATAAAGTATATTTTATAATAAATCTATGAAATTTTTACGATTTATTAGGATTAGTGGAAAGAACTATGAAAACTGAGGATTATATTCATAAAATTATTGAAGGAACTGGATTAAGTAAGGTTGACATCCAGAAAATGGTTCAAGAAAAAAAGGAAGAATTGAAAGGATTGATTTCTGATGATGGAGCATTATTTATCATTGCTAAAGAATTAGGTGTTGATGTTAAACAAGAAAATAACGAATTATTAAAGGAAATTGAAATAAATGTATCAGATATAAGACCTAACATGAAAAATATAATGCTGGCGGGTAGGATCAAGCTCATTAATGAAATTTTCGAATTTACAAAAAAACAAGGAGGGGAAGGAAAAGTAGGTTCGTTTATTTTGTCTGATAAAGACGGAGAAATACGAGTTACCCTATGGGATGACCATACAGAGATTTTAAAAAATCCAAAATTTGAAATAAATGAGGTGGTGAAAATCATCAACGGTTATTCAAAAATAGGGAAGAACCAAGAAACTGAGCTCCATATAGGGACATATGGAAAGATAATTATTGCACCTGATGATGTGGATTATAAAAAGTATCCCAAGATAACAGATAGGACTTTGGAAATAGATAAAATAGATGTTAACCAAAAATCTATTTCACTCGAGGGGAAAGTAATGCAAGTATTTCCAATTAGAGAATTTACAAAAAAACAAGGAGGGACAGGAAAGGTTGGTTCAATAACACTGATGGATTCAACAGGATCAATAAGAATCACATTTTGGAACGAAGATACAGACAAAATAAATACAATCAACCCAGGAGATTACATTATAGTATCAAACTTGAATCCAAAAATTAGTTCCTTTGACAATAAAACGATTGAACTTCATTCAACTAGTTCTACAGCAGTTAATAAGATTAAAAAAGATATTGAAATTTCCAGTAAAACGATTGATTCTATTAAAGAGCTTCAGAACATTAAAGGCATGGTAACATTCAAAGGTATTATTACGTCAGTGGAAGATGAGCGAGAAATTACTCTAAAAAATGGAGATGTTGTTAGTTTTTTAAGTTTTACTGTGTCAGATGAGTCAGACGGAATTAGAATTGCAATTTGGAGAGATCTAGTCAAAAAATATTTAAAAATATTAAAAAGTGGCAAGGGTGTAATTTTGAAGGATGTTCTAGTCAAATATAGCAATTTTTCTGGAAGAAATGAAGTAAGTCTATTGAAAGATTCAAAAATTGAATTGACAGATATAAAAATTGAAAATTTAAAACCTATCGTCCCGATATCTCAAAATAGGACAACTAGACCAAATTTTGAAGGTATCTACAATAAAATAAGTACAATCAAATCCTCAGGAATATACGAAATTAGAGGATTTATTGCTAAAGAAATCGATAAAATTACCTTATATCAGGCTTGTTCTAAATGCTTCAAAAAAATCGATAATTGTAACTGCGAAGCACCAGGAGATCCAGAAAATAGAATGATTCTAAATCTTATTTTAGATGATGGAAGTGATACGATTCGAGTTACTTTTATCGGAGAAGCAGCTGAAAAAGTTATAGGTGAAAAGACCGATATCTTAAAAAAGCTTGAGGAGACTCCCGATTTTCAAGAACTTCTTAAAAAGCGGTCAAAAGAACTGGTTGGTAATGACATCATAATAAAGGGTAAAGCAAAATACAGTGATTTTTCAAATGATTATGAATTAGTAGCATATGATTTCAAGAAATTAGATAACATCGAAGAATTGGAAAAAATTATGGAAGACCTTGAGGTATAATACATTAACATATTAAAAACTTTTTTAATAAGGTTAGTCTACTTAATTATTATGGATTATAAAGCACTAGTCGGTTTCTCAATATTCGGCATATTTATCTGTCTCATATTAGTAATATCCATTGTTATATTCTTAACATATGATAAAATTGCAAATTTGAATCAAAAATCGTCTATTGAACGAATGAGAGCCACATTCAAGTTAAATTCGTTTTATGATTACCTTATCTTCGAGAAAAAAAATGAAATGTTTTATAACTTAGTTCTAATCTTGTATTTTATTATTACTTTGACCTTAGCTTTTTTTTTGGCTAACTCTTTTTCGGAAAATATTATAGATTACATCGAACTTGATTTCATCTTAATGTTTTTTTTTATTACCATTCCAATGATTTTGTTTATTGGAATTCTCCATAAAAGTCAAGAGATATCCAAATCTTCAAAAGGGCTATTTCTTGAAATCTTCTATTTTATAGTATCAATGCTGAGTTCAATTCTAAGTGTCGTTATAATTTTAATTGATATTGAGGTCTCTTATATTTCCTTATCTAATATAGCCAACTTTCAATTAGAACATTCATTCGAATTTTTAAATACAAAAATCCCTGCTCTTTTTATCCTTATCAATCCAATAGCCGCATTATCATTTTTTATGGGTTTAATCATGATTTTCAGAATTTACAGAAACAAGGATTATAATAAATTCGAATTAAATCAAAAATTCTTTTCAATACTATTGAGAGATGTTTCTTGTTTTACACTGGTTTTGATGTTTATCTTTATATTTCTTGGAGGAGGGTTGTATTATACCAATCCAATATTCAATTTCTTAATTTGCTCAGTTATTAGTGCAGTCCTCATTATTTTATTAGCCTTAATCGATTTTAATAGACCTAAAATCTTTATTGAAAAAAAAATCGTGAAAAGTTACAATCCAATTCTCATTAATTCTATTTTATCTTTACTTTATAGCACGTTATTCATCATTTTGTTCTAATAGATTTAAACCTATTTGATTAAAAGGAAAAAAAAATATATCTTGCAAGAGGCGTATTAAGTTAATGAAACCTAAAAAAATTCTTGGACTAGGGGAAGTTGTAGTTGATTGGGTAGCACAAGTCCCTCATTTTCCCCGCCCAGATGAGAAAATTGATGCATTAAGCGAAAATAGATTTTCAGGAGGAGTTACAGCTAATTTTTTAGTAGCCGTTTCAAGACTAGGAGCACCATGTGGTTTTATAGGTGCTGTAGGAGATGACCCATATGGAAATTTTTTGATAGAGGATTTTCAAAATGAAAACGTTGAAACAGTACAAACTTTGAGAAAGGTAGGTAAAAGAACCCCCGTAAACTTCATTTTTGTTTCAAGTGGAGAGAAAACAATAATTCAATCTCCTCATATGCAAACAACAAAATTAGAACCAAATGATTTGGATGAAAATTACATCAAAAATGCAGAATTATTACATACAACTTTAATACATCCGGATCTTGCTCAAAAAGCCTTTAAGATCGCAAAAGAAAACGAAGTAAAGATTAGTATTGATCTCGAATCTCAAATTGCCAGAAGAGGATGGAAAGAATTAGAAAATTTCATTCTAAAAGCGGATGTTTTAATTCCTAATAAAGAAGGAGCAAAAACGATAACTGAATGTGATACCCCAGAAGAAGCTGCTAAGGTTTTGATAAAGAAAGGTGTTCCGATAGTAATAATTACGATGGGGGCTAAGGGAGTTCTAATCACCACGGAAGAAGGACAATCATTAATTCCTGCTTGTAAGATAGATAAAATTATTGATACTACTGGGGCAGGAGATACTTTTAATGGGGCCTTCTCTGTTGCTTATTGGATAAAAAAGTGGGATCTTGAAAAATCATGCAAATTCGCAAACGCCGCAGCAGCATTGAAAATTAGAAAACTTGGCGCTAGAACTGGAATGCCAAACGAAGCAGACATACGAGATTTTCTAAAAATTAATGAAGGTCTGGATTACAGATAAATGATTCTTGGGGATAGTACTATCTGGAATGCGTATATGATTTACATTTAATTTAAAAGAGCATAAGACATTCTTGACACATTTTTATAACGCATAAAGATAGTACTATCTGAAAGTATAACTATCGCATATTATTCTTTCTAAGGTCTAAATTATAATAATAGGAATAAGCTCAAAAATGAAGATAATACTTAGATATGTATCATCTTGAAATTTGAGGGTGCTCATATGAGATAGTACTATCCATAGAGATATTCTTTAAAAAAGTAAGATTATTGGGTTATCAGTGCAATATTATCAAATAAATCAGGTTTCTGAATAAGATCTTCCAATTGAGTGGTGATTATCTCCTCAAAGAATTCCGAATCATCATCAGTGAATGGCCAGTATCCAATAACTACATCACCTTGATTTTTTAGATTCCCAATCAAGTATCCCCTCTTTTTACTTCCTTTTGGTTTGAAAAGGATGACTATAAAATAATTGTATGTTTCAGGTTCAGAATTACCCAAGATTAATACTTCTTCTATATTT
>JAEOUI010000246.1 GCA_016839425.1 Promethearchaeota archaeon | reverse complement strand
TCATATGTTTCAAAGTGTTTACTGTTATTCTTCAGGATTAAAAAACATTCTCCTTCCAGAATGAGCGTACTTGAAATGCTCCATATACTTTTTTATTTCAGATTGAATTTCTTTCAAATCTTCGTTCTGTAACATGTTGTTAAAAATATTATTTATCGTAATGTAGAGTTTTGGTACGAAAGTGTCTATTTGGGAAAGTTGGTACGCAAGCTCCCTTACCGAAGAATAGTCCATTTTAAGGTCAATCTTTTTTATTTTTATTTTTTCGATGATTTTTCTTTCTAATTTCCTTCTTGAAAGGTTACTCCAGACTAATTCATAAATGAAGTAATTAACGCTCTGCACGAGTTCTGTTAATAAAGCTATACCCGTTGCTAAAGCAATGCTTCCCGTAAGAGCGTAGGTGGTTATTGTTCCAAGTCCTATCGTAATTGATCTATAGATCAAGCTCTTTACAAGGCTTTGCTTCCACTCGATTTGTTGCTCTTGTTTTTTTATGTTCCTTTGTACCATTCTGCCATCATTATTTCGCAGTTCACGGGTTTCAATAAAATTCAATCAAAAAATTTATGCTTAACAGGATATAATTCAAGTCTTAAACTTGATATTTAATATTTTTGATAAAATATTCTGTGGAATCACATTTTTTAATTTTATAAAATCTTAAGGCTTTAAATTTAATCAAAAAAAAGAAAATTAATTGAATTATTAAAATTAAAAAAATAAAGATTATTCAATCTGGTTCGTTATGGTCGATGTCTTCTGGTTCGTCGTCAATAACATCCGAAAATTCCTTTAGTTCTTGTTTATTATGAAAATAATAACGACCCTTGTTGAATAATAGTTTTTCGTTATCAATTTCGTTTAAATGTTTTCGAAGCGTTCTTATTATAGTTGAGTTCGTTTTTTATCACCTTCTCGATCTTCACCCCATATAACTCAAACGGACTATTTAATAGTTCTCCAAATATTTTGAAACCTTAAAACCTACAAATTGTAAAAATCTCTAGGCCAAATAGGAAAATAAATTATATAATGTTTGGAATTTTTGATGTATGATTACTTCAATCTGAATCTCTTTAGATCTATAAGAGTGGAATACTTAAGTAAGAGATACATAAAATCTAACAACTGTTAAAAATTGAGAAAATTGTCAGATGTGAAAAAAATGCTTGAAAAACCGATAAGTTCAGTAGAAGAATACAAGGAAAGCTTGCGGAACAGAACGCTTAAAGTGTATTTTTTCGGAGAATTGGTAGAAAATATTGTCGATCACCCCATAATCGCACCTTCAGTAAATGCGGTTGCAAAGACTTACGCGCTGGCCTTCGAAGACGAGGAACTTGCTACTGCATATTCTTCTATTTCAGGTAAGCGAATCAATAGATTCTTACATGTGGCCGAGAGTCCAGAAGACTTAGCGTTTCAAAATAAGATGCAAAGGCGCTTGGGGCAACTTACTGGTACTTGCTTCCAGAGATGCGTTGGCATGGATGCCATTAACGCCCTTCATTCCATTACTTACGAAATTGACGAAAAACACGGAACATCTTATCATAAAAATTTCCTTTCGTTTCTAAGAATAGCACAAGAATTGAATATGGTAATTGGGGGTGCAATGACTGATCCCAAGGGTGATAGGAGCAAGAAACCATTTGAACAAGAAGATCCCGATTTATATATTCATGTGGTAGATAGAAACGAAAAAGGTATATACATTTCTGGAGCGAAAGCACATCAAACTGGTTGCCTGAACGCCCACTGGCTCCTCGTGATGCCCAATGGTAGTTTAACGGAAAAAGATAAAGATTATGCGTTTTCAGGGGCAGTTCCCGTGGACGACCCGAATATCACCTACATTTACGGTAGACAATCGAACGACCTACGCCACTTGGATGGCTCTCAGATAGATACAGGTAATTTTTCCTATTCAGGTCAAGAAGCCCTAATCATTTTAGATCGTGTTTTCGTACCTCACGATCGCGTGTTTTTAGACGGACAATTTGAGTTTGCGGGCTTACTCGTAGAACGTTTTACGAATTACCACAGAAGAAGTTACGTTTGCAAGAGCGGCTTAGGAGACGTGCTTATCGGTGCAGCAGCAACTGCGGCAGATTATAACGGCGTCCCAAACGCCTCCCACATACGAGATAAACTCGTGGAAATGACTCTCCTTAACGAAACGATATACGCTACAGGAATCTCTTCTTCAAATCAAGCATATTGCTTAAAATCTGGAGCCTGGATGTGCGAAGATATTTTGGCGAATGTATGTAAACAACATGTAACAAGATTTCCATACGAAATAGGAAGATTAGCACAAGACATTGCAGGAGGGCTTATGGTTACTTTACCCTCTGAAAAAGATTTTAAACACAAAGTTGCTGGGCCTTTATTACAAAAATTCTTTAAAGGTAAGAAAGGAGTACCGGTTGAAGACCGCGCAAGAATCTTGAGATTGATCGAGAACATGACGCTTGGAAGGAACGCCGTTTCCTACCTTACTGAATCGATGCATGGTGCTGGTTCGCCTCAAGCACAACGGATTGTACTTTTCAGAAAAATGGATCTTGAATATAAAAAAATTCTTTCGCAGAACTTAGCAGGAATCCCAATCGATCGAGAGGAATTGGATAAATTTCCCGAATATTACAAAAGAGTTTTTAATAAGAAATGATTCCCCCCTTAAAGGACGAAAGGAAAAGGAATATTTGAATATTTCTCAGAAGAGTATAACGATATCGAATAATTAAAAATACTCCTCTAAAAATTATAATTAAGGAACTGGTTATAATACAAGATATTAACCAATTTCTCCTATTTTTTCTAGAATTATAAACTAATAAGTTTAAATTCTCACAAACTCTACGATCCACATGAGATTAATAGAGCTAGGAAATACCAAGGAAAAAATACCCGTGCTCGGATAAGGTACATGGGGAATTAATAAGGTAAGAACAAAAAAATATTACGAACAATGGAAAGAATCTCTTCGAAGAGGTATTGAGCTAGGTATGACTCATATTGATACAGCAGAATTCTATGGTTGGGGAAAATCGGAAAAAATTGTTGGAGAAGTCGTTAAGGAATATCCTCGAGACATGTTATTCATAACGAGCAAGCTTTTTCCCGTCCATATAAGCAAGCGAGCCATGTTGAAAGCTGCAAATAAAAGTTTAAAACGACTGGGACTTAAATACTTCGATCTCTTTTTAATTCATTTTCCTAGTATTTATATTCCTATCAAAAAGCAGATGAATGTATTGGAAGAATTATACAACCAAGGAAATACAAGGTATATTGGGGTCAGTAATTTTTCCGTGAAACAATTTAGAGAGGCACAAACATGTTTGAAAACAACTCAACTTGTTAACAATCAATTAAATGCAAATGTTGGTAAACAAAAACACATTCTTGATTCCTTAGAATATTATCAAAAACATAATATTATAATGACGGCATATAGTCCTTTTGCTCATAGAGGATTAAGTAATTTAGACAGCGATATTAAAAGAGATTTGGAAAAAATCGCTATGGCTCACGATGCAACAATCCATCAAATAGCAATTGCGTGGCTCATAAATCACGAGAATGTAATAACCATTCCTAAAGCTTTTAAAAAGGAGCATGTCGAAGCAAACGCAACTGCGGCAGAATTAAGGCTTACTAACAATGAAGTTAATTTTCTTTACAAAAATTTTAAAAAGATTCGAAATGAAATGCCTCATTTAGTCAATTGGGCGTGATTTTTTCCTTAAATATCTTTTTGAACCTTTAAAAGTAATAATTTAAAAGAATTTTTTTGAAAAATTTAAAATACTTGCAAAATCACAAGATTAAATAATCACGCGATTCTATGAAAGTAAACTGGACATGTTAAAAGAACATCTAATTAGGATTTGGTGAAGGAAAAGACGACTCAAATAACCGTATACGATGGGTTAGATAGCATTGGAGGAAACAAGATTTATTTGGAAGAGAAGGGCGAAGGTGTGTTTCTCGACTTTGGGCTCAATTTCAAGGCCTATAATCAATATTATAAGAACTTCCTGAGTGAACGAGCGATAAGAGGCGTTCACGACCTTTACATGCTCGATCTCATTCCAAAGATTAACAACTATAGGATAGATTTGACGCCTGCCGATCTTGATCTGAGTTTAAATCCAAAATTAAATGTGAAAGCAGTGTGTCTTTCCCATGCACATAAGGACCATTATGGAAATCTAGGAATATTAGATGCAAATGTTCCAGTGGTGGGATCCTCAGAGACGTTGGCGCTTTTAAAGGGTCTTTCAGATGTTTCAATCCCTCAATTAGGATCTGATATCATATATTACGCCGAACGAAGTGCTGATGGCCAAAACGCTCCATTAATAAATGTGCGTAAGAACTTCAAGCAAAGAAAGCTTGTTTGTCTCAAAAAAACCCGTCAGCTCGAAAAATTCCTTGTATTAAAAAGTAAATATTCAAAAGATATAGATGGGGAGCAAATTGAGTCTCTCGATTCTTTTTCATTGCCCTTTATGGTGCGTCCTTACGAGGTAGATCACTCCATTTACGGCGCAACGGCTTTTATTCTCGAAGGTGATACTACCGTTGCCTATACAGGTGATTTTAGGCTCCACGGCAAGCAAGCTAAAAGAAGCGAGCAATTCATCTCTGCGGCTCGAGACGCGAGCGTGCTTATTATAGAAGGAACGAGAGCAAATAGCTTGGAACCCACTGATACTGAAGAAGATATCTTTCAAAACTGTCTTGAAAAAAGTGAACAAGCAAAAGGTTTAGTAGTTGCAAATTTTTCATCGAATAATCTCGAAAGGTTAGAATCTTTCCGGGAAATAGCAAAATCCATCAACCGTCAGCTCGTAATTACCCCAAAAGAAGCTTATTTATTGAAGGCTCTTGAGCAAGCGGATGGCATCGATCGATCTAAGGGGATTGCCATTTACGACGCCATACGTGCGAAAATACCATATTGGGAAGCTAATTACCTTGAAGACCTTGATAAAATTGATAATAAACAAATCAACGCCAATCCTGAATCCTATATTGCTTGCTTTTCCTATTGGGCGCTCAATAACCTCCTTGATATTAATGTGCACAACGGGACATATATTTATTCCTCGGTGCGAGCTTATGAAGAAGAATCAGAATATGACTTCTTACGCTTGTATAAATGGATGAGAGGTGTATTTGGTTTCGAAATCGTGGGATTTGATGTGGTCAAGCATCAAGGTAAGAATATTCCTCGTTTTTCGAAAGGATATCACGCTTCAGGGCACGCAGGATCTGACGACCTTGTAAAAGCAATAGAAACCGTAGATCCTGATGTATTAATTCCAGTTCACACGGAAAATCGCTCGTGGTTTGAAAATTCTTTCGATTGTGTTGCTCCGTGTGAAAAGGGAAAATCATTGACACTTTAGTTACAATTCAATATCAAAAAATCAAAAATATGAATATTTAAATTAAGAGATTTTGATAATAAATATTGGAAAGGGATAATGCTCAATAATTAATTGAAAAGAATGTGGGGATCATATCTGACTTTCGTTAGAAGAAATCCTAAATACTGCCTGGTGTTTGGAAATATTGGCGGAAAATTTAAAATTAACTTTTAGCGTAAAAGATTCGATATAAGATATTATTGTATCAACCCTCCTGCTTGAAATTATTAATCAATAGATTAATTTAAATTAAACATCAAATATATGTAATTATTAAAATCATATTGTGATCTATTTTGAATAGAACAGACTTACTTTCACTAGCGGAAAATATATTAAAAAAAGTAACTAGGCTTTCTGTTAGGCCTTATTCTAATGTAGATTTTGGACGCGAAAAGTACGAAGGTGCTCGATCTGTTATTGCAAAAGAACCAGATGTCTTTCAATACCTTGCCAAGGTAAGGAAAAAAATTAACAACGAGAACTTAATAGCTTTCGTAGGAACGCAAATGTGGCTTGGGAATGAAAAACATGAGGGATTTGAGCTTGTAGTTTGTCCAGGAAAATCCAAAATAGACGCTCTTAGAATTGCACAAAGTAACGCAATCAATTACGATATGGAAACGGAAGACTTAGTTAAATGGTTCGAAGAAAAATCTAAAATATACGATTTTGATATATTCATTGCTAACACGGATACAGTTGTTATTGATTTTTTAGAAATGCCGAACGATGTGAAAAAATTTGCTGAAGAGGCTTATGAATTTTGTCCCGACATCGTGGATCAAAATTTTAATACCTTGAATGCTTTCGTAGAATCCATAGAAGCAACGGGCATGGTATCGTTTTGGTGGGATTAAAGAACAAAGAAAAAAAAGTTCTATAAAAAAATTTTCGTTTTTAGAAACATTAAATACTTGATTTCTTTCCGATAATATAAAACATTTCTTTAGAATTATGTTTTTTTATAACTTGTAAGCCTGATTCCTCCATCAGTGTTTTGAGCTTTCTCATGGGTGGTAATCGATCCTCTGAAGTTATTGCCTCGACATTCTTGTGAACTGAGTTGATTTTTTTGCGCGATTGAGAGTGTGCCACCATAAGATGTCCCTCGGGTTTTAAAGCCTTTACCATTACGCTTAATGTTTTTTTTTGGTCCAAGAAATGTGGAAAGCACGAATAACATAAGATTGTGTCGAATTCGTTTTCATAAGACATTTTATTCACATCTCCAACGACAAACTCTATATTTGAGTGATTCTTACGGTGCTTCTCCCTTGCTAAAGATATCATGGTTTCTGAAACATCAATTGCCACGATTTTACCTCCGTTGGTAATGAACTTGCCTATATATGGTATTGTCACGCCTGTTCCAGTGCCCACATCTAAAATGCATGTATCCTCTTTTAATTTAAGTTCCTTAACAATGGAACTTACTTTTACGGGATCGTGAAATACTTGTTCGTCCCACCCTTGAGCGTGCTCGTTAAAAAAAGCTCGTATCTTGTTGAGACTTCTTTCTATTGGTTTAACTCCCTCCTTTTTTAAAGATTTTTTCTTTCGTTTGGGAGAGAAAACCACGGATAAAGCAAAAGATCCCGATGAAAAAATAATGATAGAAGAAGAAATGGGAAAATCCACTGCTAAGGACAAGACAATTCCTCCAAGGATGGTTAAAACTCCAATTATAGGAGAAACAATGAATAATTTCTTGGTATCGTAGATATATTGATGGGCGGTCGAACTCGGATTTACGATCATGGCGTAAACCAAAAAAGCACCAATGATGTTAATGGAGAAAGAGACTGCAATAGCCGTGGCAAGTAAGATAAGGAATTTAAAAAAAGCAACCGGTATCCCTGCTGCTTGAGCAACTTTCTCATTTAACATGATGCTCATGAATTCCTTGAAGAAAAGGATTAAGATCACGATTACTACGATATTCAATACGATTAGCACTATCATTTCCTGTTGATTTAATCCGAATAAGCTCCCCCATATGATATTCATTGCGCTCCGTCCCGTGACGCCTTCAGGCATTTGACTGATGAATATAAATCCCAAGGCAATCATTAGGGAAAATAAAATCCCAAGGACGATGTTCGAATCTAACTTCGTTTTATTCGACATCGGGCCTATGATTAAAGCAATGAGTATGGTAAATAATGACGCTACATGCACGGGATCGATGGGGCTTCCATAAGACGCTAAAAGTAAACCTAAAGCTGCTCCAGCAAAAGCCGTGTGGCTCATGGTAAAACCTACTGAAGTTATTTTCATATGAACCACGAATGTGCCGATAAGACTCAGAGCAAATCCTGCTAACACGGCGCTCAGGATTATCTTAATCATTATACTTGTTGGTAATATTACAAAATTAATCATAATGTCATCCCTTTAATCATATTATGAATTTTGTTAATCTTATTGTTATAATCTTAAGTTTTTGTCCTATTTTGTTATTCAACATCGACCATGAAATGGCAATATGCCTTAAATTTTTCTGACTCTAGAGCTTTTTCTCTATTGTCGTCTATGACTATCCTGCCTTTTTGAACCATAATTACCCTGTCCACTTCTTTTGGAACCGTCGTTGCGTGAGAAACACATAATATAGTCACATTTGCAATTCGGTTCAATCTTGTCAGTAACATAAACACTTCGTGTCGAGATTTTACATCTAAATTCGAAAATGGTTCGTCGAGTAATAAAATATCTGGTTCTGCTGCAAGGACATTTGCAAGCATTACTTTTTGTTGCATTCCGCCCGAAAGCTTTCCTATGGGGCGATCCCAATAATCGGCCAGCTCTTCTTTATTCCTCAGAGCATCAAAACAATAACGCACGATCCTCCAATCTGCTTTTGATGGGAACTTGAGTAATCCCATTCGTCCCGAACGAGCAGTCATGAGGGCGTTCTTTACTAAAAAGGGTGTCTGAGGATCAAACTCAACGCCTTGAAGGAGATAACCAATTCTTTTTCTTAATTGGCGCCCTTTTTTAAGCGCAGAAGTTCCGTCTACTTCTACGATTCCCTGTTCAACAGGTAATAATCCTAATATTGTTTCTAACAATGTGGTCTTTCCAGAACCATTCGGCCCAATGATAAATACAAATTCTCCTTCAAGTATTTCTAAATTAATATCGTGAAGCGTTGGAATTTTTTCTCCTTCGTATACGGTATTAACGCCTTGAAGTCGGATCAATGCAGAAACACTGCTATTAATGGGTTTCTTTTTAATTTCCTCTTTTTCAATTGAATAATTCAGAGCTTCGAGAAATATTGGGTTATAACTTTTTTCAAGCATGATATTAAAAAAAAATGTATTTAAAAATAATTGTTATTCCTATTTGTTCCTTGATTTTCGATGGTAGATTATAAGTGAGACCGCCACTCCAAGAATAACCACGAAAAATAAAGGAAGTGCTAAATTTTGCCCTATGGATTCACTCGAAGGTCTTGGGTCTGGCCCCCCGTTAATTTTCCAATGTAGCAATGCCACATTCATATCTAATTGTTCTAAATATGTAGTCACGCCGTAGACTCCTGGAAAATTGAGCAATGCAACGCTTGGGATACCAAGCTCGCTAGCGGCTTCAGCACCTTGCTCCGTACCAGATTGGTAATTCATGACTATGATCTCCGCATCCGTTGCCTCTGCACCGTCTATAATGGCGTTAAATTCTGATAGCGACATGCTGTTATCGTCGACGGTCCAAGTTCCCGTGATGTTAAAACCTAACCAAGTCAAGAAAGCAGTTTGGTGGTTCATGATGTAAGCCTTGATATCCGTAAAATTGTATGTATTCAGATTAAGCTCTTCAATTTCGGCTTCTTTAGCCAGGATTTGTTGCTTGAACGATACACAGTTTTCGTTAAAGGTCTGATTTAAAGAAGGATAAGTAGCATTAAGATGGGCACAGATAGCATCAACAAAGACAATTGCGTTTGCTGGTGCACCCCATTGTATATAACTTAGATGTGCGTCACCGCTCATCGAATAAGCAGCATCCAGATTCTCTGCGGCGCTCAACAGTTGGTACAAGAAAGTAGCGTTCTCAAATCCGTGGTAAAACACGATGTCGGCAGTGTTTACCAAGCTAATATCGCTCGGGCTGTAATCATAATGTCCAGGACACGATCCGCCTTCGATAATCACGGTAACGGTACCCTTGTCTCCAATTATTTGTTGAGCAAAATCTCTTAAAATGGTTGTTGTTGCAACAACCCTTACTTCGGGATCTGCAGAATTTTTTAAAGATGGTGTTCCGTTGATAATACTGTCCTGATTTGTAAATCCAATCATTAAAGCAAAGGTTGCTACAATACAAATTATTTTGAGTTGTTTTTTCATTGTTTTACTTGAATGTATTTATAATAATAATTATTCATAATTAAATAATACTTAAAAAGTATTACTTTCTTATAAACCAGTAACACTTCTACATTCTTCCTTATAAATTGAGCTTGATTAATTTTAAGAAACAAAAAAAATCATCTATTCCATGAATAAATTGAAGATCTTAAAGTCTTAGACTATAGTACTATCTATTATTCACCTAATAATTCATGACAAGTTGCTTCGAACCACTCAGATGCTTCTTGAGACCTGTTGCAATCGTCACAATACCTGAACTTGACTAACAATCGCCAATTTAAACCTAAAAAAAGTTTTATAAAACTTTTTTCGTCTATTTTTCCGTCTTTTTTTTGTATCTTCCAAAATCCATAAGGACGATCATGCATCAATATGAGCTTGAGAACGGATTCGTCTTTTATGAACTTGCGAGCAATTTTTTCCGATGTTATGGCGTGATATTCGTCGTTTCCTTGATACTTACCAATATCATGTAATAAACCAAGTAATCTCAAGGAGGTGTAGTCAGAATCGTTCTTGTAATGATGTTCAATATATTCAATGATCTGTACAACATGAATGCCGACTTTTCCTTCGGGATGCCCCTTTCGAGTTTTTCCAAACTCAGAGGATCTTATAAAATCGGGAGACTCCAGTATTTCTTGCTCAAGATCGTTAATCGAATTAATAAACATCTTTTTCGCTATAAAATATTTTTTGATTTCAAGAAACGCCCCATAATTGTCCCTTTC
Source organism: Promethearchaeota archaeon (assembly GCA_016839425.1). The sequence goes on along the minus strand of JAEOUI010000246.1, from coordinate 2,426 downwards.
TTCTCTGTTCCTTATCTTTTTGAGATCCACTCTTATTTAGGCGAGCTCTTCCTGTTTTGGGATCCCTACGGAAGGAAACATCTATAGTTTTTAAGAAGAGATTCATTCCCTCCCTCTTATTCAGAGGTCCAATTGTATTACCTCGGATACCTGGTTCCCCTTTAAATAATAATATTTGATCGACAAGAGCGTCTGCTATCTGGATGTCGTGTTCAATACAAATTGCAACAGCATTTGTTTTTTTTGTCATGGTCCGAATGATTTGTCCTATTTTAATTCGTTCTTCGACATCAAGGTACGCTGAAGGCTCGTCTAATAAATATATATCTGCTCGCTTAGCCAAACAGGCGCAAATGTAAATTCGTTGGAGTTCGCCACCTGAGAGATCGGAAACACGACTTTCCATGAGTTTATCGACACCTAAGGGTCTAAAAAGGATTCTATACATATCCTCTGAAAAATCGTAACTATTAGAGCGTTCAATAATAAAATCACGAACAGTATGTGTAAGGTCTCGTGTTAAGTATTGTGGTTTATATGAAATTACAGCGGAAACGCTAATAAAATCAGAACCTTGATCTGGTTTAACCTCTCCTGCTAATATTCTCGCAAAAGTGGACTTGCCACATCCGTTCTCGCCTAAAATGCCTAAAATTTCCGAAGAGTAGATCTTTCCAGTATCTACATGTAATTTAAACGAATCAAACGATTTCGTGACCCTCTTATATTCTGCTAAGACTCTTGCTGTGTTCCAAGTTCGACCGCTGCTTGAACGCTTAAAACCATATTTATTTTCTCTAAACTCTATGTTTTCTGACTTGATAAATCCATCTAAGTACGAATTAATCCCCATTTTCGTCGTGAGTGGTTTTGAAACGATTCCAAATTCGTGTGGCTCTCCGTAAAACAATTGGATACCGTCAGAAATATAATCTAATACGGCTAGATCGTGTTCAACTACTATTACTGGGCAGGGTCGCTCTTTCTTAAATCCTTGAGCGCGTTCCCTGAATAAACGAGCCAACTTTATACGCTTATAAACATCCAAGAAGGTGCAAGGTTCATCTACGATATAGAGATCCGCTTCCTTCACAAGAATCAAAGCAATAGCAAATCTCTGTAGCTCTCCTCCTGAGCACTGTTCAAGCGTTCTATTCTTAATTGCAACAATATCTAAATAATTGTAAATTTTAGTAAAAAATTCCGTACTCACTTCATCTTCTTGATTTAAAATTTCTTGAACTGTTGCTCGACCGTATTTCTCTAATAAAACATGTAGAACTTGAGGTTTATAGGCAACCCTCCTTTCTTTATGCTCCATTGCTTTAAAATGGTTCCGCATCTCACTTTCCCGTATGTTTTTTATGATATTTTTCCAAGATATTGAATCCTGCTCCTTATTTATATCGCCAAAGTTAGGTTTCAAGGACCCAGCAACGATTTCCAGTACAGTGGTCTTACCAATCCCATTAGGTCCACACAATCCCGATACTTTACCAGGAACCATCGTGGGTAAGTTATACAACCGAAAACCTTTTCCACCTTCCTTTCCAGGGTGTTGATGTGTTGGTCGGAGGTTTGTTGGCTCTTCTAAGATATTTTTTACAAATATAGCGTTATGGGGGCATACATTAATACACACGCCACATTTTAGACATTGATCTTCTTTAATCCTTATCTTCTTAGTGGAATGTTGAAACCAGATGGGTGGTTCTTCTTTTTTCACATGTGATTTGAGTAGCTCGTTATTTATATTAACAGGACATTTTTTAACGCAGATCCGACCACAAAATCGATGATTACAAGAATCGTAATCCACCAAATATACTTTTTTCATTGAGAGAATCGATTAATTAAAGCGCGGAAGCCCATAATAAATTAACGAATTTTAAAGATTTAAAAAAAGATAAAAAAAAAGTTCAAGAAGTTTATTTTTTTGGATTTAAGGATTTTTTTGTCATTTGAGAACCTTTGTTGAGGGAAGAAGGAGGATTTTTCAGCCTTTCGTGAAGGACTTTCCTGTACTTATCAAGCCGTACATCCTTATTTTTTTTAACAGCAGCACTCGTTCCAATAACACTTAGCCCCACGATTGCTATTACAATACCGAATATAATCTTTTGTTCGATAGGAATTTCAGGCTTTTCAGGAATAAGCACTGGGCTTGGATTAGGTTCTGGAATTGTATCGGTGTCGGTGCTTGGAATGAATCCATGAGGATTTATCAAGGGGTAAAAGTCATAAATGTCTGGATTTCCGGTGATATTATAAGGAGTATCCCCTAGTCCGTCGTTGTTCAGATCTAAGCCGATATAGTCGCTCCAGTAATTACCATGGCTTCCATTGTCCCACTTGTTCTCGCCTGCGTAATTATAATCTATCGCTTGTATTGCATTGCTGTAAAAATCATTGCAATAAATCGTGTT
>JAEOUI010000245.1 GCA_016839425.1 Promethearchaeota archaeon | reverse complement strand
TAAGGCAGCTGGACTTGGCATTACAAGGAAAAAAAGTTACCGTGATTTGAAGCGAACATTACCATGTTCGCAAGGATTTTTATTTATATTTTGAAATACTTTTGATTCAAGAATATGGGCAGTTTTTCTCCTCTCCAATTTTTAGCTTTAAATCTCAAGAAATTTGATTATTTAAGAATTTACCAGATGGATTTTTATTATCTATTGCGTTTTATATGTTAACTACTTGTTTGGATGTTAACTTAGAATGGAGGAAGACGAGGAAAAAATCAAGAATGTCCTTAAAGCTTTAGGACATAACATACGACGTGATATTATTCGAATCATTGAAAAACATAATTCTACAGTCTCATATTCATATCTTTTAAAATCCTTAAACTTGCCTGCCTCTAGTAATATCGCTTATCACATAAAAATCCTCGTTGATGCGAATTTACTCGAAAAATCTAAAGACGGTGATTATTATCTGACTAAGGAAGGAAAGAAATCCTTGATAATGTTTAGCGAAAATAAAAATTCGGTTTTTCTTAAACTTTCTGGAATTGGATACAATTTTAGTAATTTAAATACACCATATATATTACTAACATCGTGGTGGTTTGCATTTTTCTATTTAGGAATATTATTGATGATTGATAATCGCATTTTAGGTATTATATTTGTCTTTTTAGCGATAACGATTATTTTAATGGTACTATATCGCACCAAATCGATTTTATCGTATCTATTAATGAACCTTATCTGGATATATTTTCTGAAAAAGAATCGGTTATTAATTTTTGCAATATCATTATCCAGCTTTCTCGGTGCATTGCTGGTTTTTGGTAAAATCACTGTTATGGGTAATAATATATCTGGATTGATTACGGAACTAATTGGATTGGTATTATTAATTTTTGCTTTTACTTGTAGCATTATATTTCTGATTCTTTCAAGAAAAAAGCAAGTTATTGATGATTGAAATAAAGATTGCTTGATAAATAATATTTCATTCAAATTTTCGTTTTCCAATAAACACTACAAGGCAAAGAACTGCAATTGAACAAAAAAAAACAATACTAATAGTTTTTATCCAATCAAATTCTTTAATATTATTTTTATTTGAAGATACAAGGTTTATATCTATAATTTTCACGGTAAAATTGATCGTGGCGTCATAAGGAGAAGTTTTGGTGTACATTGCATTGTTCCATTCTGAAAGCCAGAAAGTAGAGTTATCAATTAGAGGAAAGCTAAACCACGCTCCCACGACTGAGTGTATCAATGTAAAATGACTCGTCTTGTACTCGGTAGCAACTTGTGGTTCGCACGCAATCCACCCTATATTTGGAATATAATATTCAATCCATATGCCCGTGTTAAAGTTGTTTGTTTGAGTATATCCTTCGTAAGGCTTGAATTCTAAGTTGTTAGGTCCTATGATAAAACCTTCTACTTTTCGTGCGGGTATTTTGAGTATCCGCAGAAGGGTTACCATTAAATCGCAGAACTCTGAACCATCTCCTATTCCATTTTCGTAAGCCCACGATGCACCTCTATGAACGCCGGACATCGATTGAAATTCCAAGTGGTTACTCACGAAAGCACATGTTTTTCGCGCCTTGGTCATTGGAGAATCGTCAGCATGAATCCCCATCTCGTTTATGGCACAATTAATAAGTTGAGGATCGCTAATATTGGTATACAATTCTGAATTATTACAATACAAGTCAAAGATAGGATCGAAATAATTGTATGTTGGATAATAATCTTCAAGGTCGTCAAAAATTACTTGATTTAAAGTTATGTTGTATTTTGTGTGATAGCTCATTTTCTGTCCATATGGCATGAACGTGTAATTAAATACATCAAATGTATTATTAAACCTGTCCCGGGTTAAGAAAGGCTCGTATTGAGATCCATTAATATCGTGTTCTAATCGCTCACTTACTTGATATGGGGGCGTATTAGCAGATAAGGACGAACCAGGACCTCTCGTATCGAAGCGAGGTACCTTACATGAAAAATTATGTGGATTCGTATCTGTTTGAGAGAAGATAAAATCGAGTACTACTTCACATTTAATGCTTTGAGCAATTGTATAGTTTGAAGCCTTCGAAATCTTTATAGTGCTTGAATATGTCTCATCGATATTATTACTTACTAAAATACTGCTCATTGCAGAAATCGGAAGACCAAAGGCAACGATTGCTAAAACTACATAATTCTGAATAATTTTTTTGTTTATTTTCATCCTTTTCCTTAATATTCTTTTATTAATCCCTTATCAAATTCAACTCTTGATGCAATAAATGAATTTTTCCTTATCTTCCCAACTAAACACATTAATAGTAAATATGATGAAAATAATAAAAGTTGCTGATGAAGAATCTTATTCCAATTAAAAAATGTTTTGAATGGTCAAAAAGAGTTAGATCTTCAAAATTATTTCTTAGAAGTAGGAAAAAAAAAAGATTGGAAATTGGATTTTTTACTAACAATTTTGTTTTTTTCGGAGTATTACAAGTGATGTAAAACCAACAGAACAAATTATTAAGATTCCGATTTCTCCAAATAAGCTAAGTCCAATGCTATTATCTGGTGAAGGGCTTGTATCCTCCTCTGAATTCATATTAATATTTACATCAATTACTATTACTGTAAAATTCATGTAAACATATTTACCCGACGAATTAAAAGAAACTGGAAGGCCTCCCCATTCGGAAAGGTAAATAGTTGAACCATCGAAATTTGGAAATTCAAACCAAGCTCCAACTGTTTTTTCGAGTATATTGCAATAGCTTATTTTATACCGACTCGGATCTTGTGGTTCGCATGAAATCCAACCAATATTAGGTACATAATATTCTAACCACACATGTCCATTCAAATTGTTTGTTTCATGATAGCCTTCTTCTAGTTGGAACTGGAGATTATCGCCAACTATAAAACCGTGAACTTTACGAGCGGGGATCTTATGAATTCTCAAGAGAGTTATTGCCAAATCAGTAAATTCGGAACAATCACCCTCGCCCCTTTCATAAGCCACCGAAGCACCGTATTCCGTGTTTGAACTCCCATTGAATGTAATGTGGCTATTCGCAAACTCGCAAATCTTTCTTGCTTTAGTCACGGGGGTATCTGTTGAGAATATATTGCATTCATTATATGCTGCGTAAATGAGATCTGGGTCGCTAATGTTGAAATATTGTTCAGTGTTGTTGCAATATAAGTCAAAGATCGGATCCGAATAGTCATATATGGGATTATATTCGTCTATATCGCCAAAAGTTATTTGATTAACCGTAATATTGTATTTTGCGTGGTATCCTATAATCTGACTTTGCGATGGTGAAGTTTGGTTAAAAATATCAAACTTATTATTAAACTTGTCTTTATACAAATATATTTCACTTTCATTTCCCACAATTTCATGTTCCATCAGAGTGCTTTCTTGATATGGCGGAGTATCAGGTGTATCTATAGATTCAGGACCTCGATTATCGAATCGTGGCATTTTAAACCAATAATATCCATAACTTGTTGTCGTGTGTTGGAAAGCATAATCGAGAATTACTTCGTAGGTAATGCTCTTATTAATTGTATAATTAGTCGCAACTGATGTGTTTAAGAATTCTAAACTATCATTGGGATGCGTTCCTATTGAAGAAGATATATTTGTAACTGAAACAGCAAGTCCGCACGCTATAAGAGCTAATGATAAATACTTTAAGGTTATTTTTTTTATTTTATTCATTTTTATTGTCCATATCTTTATTTTAAATATTCGAAGTTAGCTCTTTTATGATAATATTAGATTCATATTGGTTTACTCTTCCATTATCAACGCAAGAAAGCTTAACCTCGATTAAACTCACATAAACAATAGAAAGGGCAACATATAAGGCTTTCTAGACGAAGAACGGCGAATTATTGTAAAAATTAATTTACATCTTGTAAAAATATTTTTACAAGAAGTTTTCTTTCTTATTGTCCTAAAAACCAGTCTGAAATAATCTCTATAATATCATTAATTTTTTTGCGTATTTTAGAATTCCTTGAGACCAAGGTACCCGATGGGAAATTCCCGTTTTATTACTTGTTTTTTCGTGATTGTTCTTGTACCAATCGTAGGTTTTCACGAGCGTTCTCTTGGTGCTGTACTTGGGTTTAAAACCCAACATTTGTTGAGCTTTTTCTATCGAAACGAAAGAGTCCTCGGGAGCTGTCTCGTATACCCATTTATATAATGGTGATAATTTCATTTTTTCAAGGATTCTCAATCCCAAAATAGTTAATTTTGGAGGCGTGGGAATGATTCTCTTACCAAATCCTGCCTTAGTTAGAACGGCACCGAAATCTTCTTTCATGTTCGTGAATTTTTCAGCTCCAATATTAAATACATCGTTGACTTTTTCTTTTGGTAAAGTGGACGCAAGATGACAGGCTTCACATAAATCCTGAACATCTAAAAGTTGATAACGATTCCTTCCATTTCCCACAATTGGTACGCTTTTTCCGCTTACAACCCAATCGTAATAAATTGCAAACACTCCAAGGCGTTCCTCACCAATAAAGGATTTTGGGCGTAAGATAGGTACGCACAACCCTTTTTTTCGGTATTTTTCACATACTTTTTCAGCTAAAATTTTTGCTTCCCCATATGGACCCACTCCTTCCAATCGATCGTCTTCGTAGAGTGGGTGGTGGTCGGGAATGCCATAAACTGCTGTTGAAGAGATCATTACTGCTCGATCGACCCCGTGTTTTAGAGCATTATTCATGATAATTTCAGTGCCAATAACATCTACAGCATAAATCTCTTCGGGCGGGTATAAAGGTAATGCTGCAGCACAATGGACGACAATATCCACGCCTTCAAAGGCATTATTTACTATTTTTTCGTCTCTTATATCTCCAGTAATGACTTCAACACGATTTTTTTCGGGATAATCAAATTCTGCCACATCTAAACTCCGAACATCGTATCCTTTTTTCAGTAGATATCGACATAGATTGATTCCAAGAAACCCAGCTCCACCCGTGATAAGAAATTTTTTAGTCATAATTAATGAGAAAAAAATTACTTCTAATTTATAATTTATTTCCCTTGATAAAGAAATCTTAAGCGAATGTGAAAAAATCTTTTTCTAAAAAATTATACTCTCAAAACAAAAAGCTATGGACTTAAAAGTAATACTATATTATAAAATAGTATGATCAGGTATTTTAAACAAAGAAAATGAGTAATTCTATCTTGAAAGAATATATTATAAAACCAATAGGAATCGTAAAAAGCAAATTGAATAAGGCAATCTTAAAATATTCAAATAGAGACATAAAATTAGATCTTGATGTGAAAGAAAATCATACAAACGATGTAAAAACTTCTCAAATCATAATAAACGAAGAATATATAGACTGCTTGGATGGGATTGAAGAATTTTCACACATCATTATTATTTTCTGGACGAATGAGGTTCCTGAAGAAGCCCGTCAAATTAAAAAAGTACACCCCGCAGGGTTAATGGAAATGCCATTGAAAGGAATATTTGCAACGAGATCTCCTGTAAGACCTAATCCAATTTGCAAGACAACTGTAAGATTAGTGGAAAAAAAAGGATCTATTCTATTTGTTGAAGGATTAGACGCCATAAACGATACTCCCGTAATAGACATTAAACCCCACCTAACATTTTCGGATTCACCTATAAATGTTAAACTAGCGGACTGGATGTATGATTTAATGGATAGATTAAATAAAATGAGAATAAATAATGGACTAAATGATTCTACACATCAGGAATCTTCTGATATTCGTGCTCATCCTTGTATTAATACCAATTAATCCAAATTTCGAAAAAACTCTAAGGATTTTATATACACCAAAAAAAATCCTATATTTATTATTGAAATTCTAATTTATTTTTTGTCTAGAAGATTTCCCATTATTTTATCAATGCAATTTATAATTTAAGAAATATATTTATTTCAAAAACTTAAGAGGGAAAAGGATATTATTAAAATTAAACTTAAAATTAATATAGTGGCACTTCATACTATATTATAATTCCGTAACACTTAAATTAGATAATATATTTTTTACTATTGAAAAACTCATAATCTTATCACCCTCAATATTAGAAGTTTATTAGACTTCTAATATTAAAGAGGGCTCAATTTTCAATCTCTCCTAAAATACAAATATCATATTTTAACCTGCTATGAGTTTGCATAATTCATTAATTAAAGTATTTATTTCTTTTTTCTGAGATAATTTTCTCAACCATCTTTTAGGGATGGATTCTAGACCATAATATATCCCTAAGAGGCCTCCTGTAACTGCTGCTATTGTGTCTATATCACCTCCAATATTTATAGATATCACAAGAGCGTCTTCAAAATTAATTGAGTTCAAAAATATCCATAAACTCGTCTCGAAAATGGATAATATATTTGGTTCTCGATCTTTGAAAGGTGCGATTTCATTTTTCGAAGTTTTTAACGCTTTATTAATCCCATCACTTACTTCGCTATTTATTTCGGCTGATAACGCTATTTGTTCTAATACTTTACGGATTTCCTCAATTGAAAGATCGTTTAACAATACTTCTCCAACGATTGTATTATAGACAACGCATGCATCCGTGCTTAAGGGAGACGCGTGAGTTATACGACAAACATTCCTGCTTTGAATTTGATTTTCTCTGGGAAAACGATACAAAAATATTCCAATTGGCAATGATCTCATCAATCCTCCTGCTCCTTGTATTTCCTCTCTCATCGCAATCTTTCCTGTCACTTCCCAGGAGTAACCATCTCCAATTGCTTTCATTGCTCTTATTGTAGTCCCTCCAAGCATGTTTTCAAGTTCTCCACTTTCAGCTAGATTGAAAAATCTATTGGATATATCTTCTGGATCGATCTTCTGTTTTTCAATAATTGATTTAATAATTTCTAAAGTAAAAGCCGTATCGTCCGTCCATTTTCCCTTTTCCCATTTAGTCCATTCTCCTTTCCAGTATCTTTTATCTAAGAAGTTGTTCAAAACTCCAAACTCTTCCTTAATAAACCGACTGGATTGCATTTCTACAGGAGCACCTAAGGCATCTCCTATGGCTAGTCCGAGAATGCCACCTTTAATCCTTGAAATTAACTCTTTCACTTTTAATTAATTATTCTTTAATTTTAATATTAAATAATACCATCTCATTAATTATCTTTTTATGAGTAAAAAATCATTCTACTCAAATGTATTTTAGTTCTCAAATGAATTAAAAATCAATATCCTTCAAGAAATATAATTATGATGATTTTTATTGATTGAAATAAAGAGAATATTTATTTCATGTTAAAGTCGTTTAGCATGGCCCATTGCTTTATTTCCGTATTTGGAATTAAAGATTCTTCTAATACCCTAAATCCAAGATTTTTATAGAAATTTACATTGTACTCCGTGTGTGTTTCTAGGTAAATAGGTTGATTTTCCTCCTTTATTCT